>JAAYHG010000215.1 GCA_012735455.1 Bacillota bacterium | reverse complement strand
GGGGCTGGTCGTACTGCGAGATCTGGTAGTTCTTCGAGGCGTCCGGATAGAAGTAGTTCTTGCGGTCGAACTTGCAGAAGGAAGCAATTTCGCAGTTTAAGGCCAAAGCCGCTCGCATGGCATACTCTACAGCTTTCTTGTTAAGTACCGGGAGAGCACCCGGCATGCCCAAACAGATGGGACATACATTACTGTTGGGCGGTGCACCAAACTCAGTGCTGCAACCACAGAATATCTTGCTTTCTGTAGCCAATTCCACGTGTACCTCGAGACCAATTACTGTTTCCAAGTCTTCCTTACGCACGGGGCTCACCTCCGCTCACAACCGCCAAGGGCGGGCGCTTTTTGCTGTGACCAGTACTCTGTTCGTAGGCGTATGCAACCTTAAAGAGCGTGCCCTCATCAAAAGCCCGGCCCAATAGCTGCAACCCAATGGGCAATCCCTGGCTAAAACCTGCCTGTATAGACATCCCTGGTATACCAGCGAGGTTGGCCGGGATGGTGTAAACGTCGGACAAATACATCTGCACAGGGTTCTCCAGCCGCTCGCCAATCTTAAAGGCGGTTGTAGGTGAGGTAGGGGTAACCAAGACATCGTATTTTTGGAAGGCGTTATCAAAGTCCCGCTTGATGAGAGTACGTACCTGCTGCGCTTTCCTATAATAAGCATCGTAAAAGCCCGAGCTTAGGGCGCAAGTTCCTACTATAATGCGGCGCCGCACCTCCACACCAAAGCCCTTGGTACGAGTCTCCTCATACATAGGAACCAGGTCCGCTGCGTCCACCCTGAGCCCATAGCGCACGCCATCGAAACGAGCAAGGTTGGAAGAAGCCTCACCAGGGGCCAAGATGTAATACACAGGCAGTGCACAATCGGTGTGGGGCAGTGACACCTCTTCCACCACAGCACCAAGGTTCTCCAACACCTTAAGAGCTTCTAGAAAAGCTTCCTTCACAGCCGGGTCAACGCCTTCTACCAGGTACTCCTTCGGCACTCCTAGCTTTAGGCCCTTGATCTCTTGACCTAGGAACTTGGTGTAATCCGGCGCCTCCTGAGGAGCAGAGGTTGAGTCCATCTTGTCCCAACCGGCTATGGCGTTTAGCACCAGGGCACTGTCGGTTACATCTTTAGTAAGGGGCCCAATCTGGTCAAGTGAGGAGGCAAAAGCCACCACGCCAAAACGCGATATTCGTCCGTAGGTGGGTTTCAGTCCCACCACCGAACAGAGGGCAGCCGGCTGCCGAATCGAACCACCGGTGTCAGATCCCAGCGCAAAGACGGCCTCGCCCGCCGCCACTGCCGCGGCTGAACCGCCGCTGGAGCCTCCCGGCACGCGCTCCAAGTCCCAGGGATTGTGCGTGGTAAAAAAGGCTGAGGTTTCGGTGGAAGAACCCATGGCAAACTCGTCTAGGTTGGTCTTGCCCACCAGCACAGCCCCTGTCTCTGCCAAGCGAGCTGCTACGGTAGCACTGTAAGGGGGCACAAAATTCTCCAGCATTCGCGAAGAACAGGTTGTCCGCACGCCGCGCGTGCATATATTATCCTTTAGGGCAAAGGGAATCCCTGCCAGCGGTGCAACAGCTTCACCGCGTGCCCGTGCAGCATCAACCTGTTTCGCCGTTGCCAATGCCTGCTCCCTTGTTACGGTGACATAAGCGCGCACAGAGGGGTCCACCTCATCCACACGCCTGAGAACGGCGTCCACCAGTTCCACCGCGCTCAGCTCACGATTGGACAAGAGACGGCTCAGCTCATGCGCCGTTAAGTCGTGTATATTCATTTCTCTATCTCCCCCCTACTCTTCCATGATTCGCGGTACCCGGAAGCAACCCTCTGCTACTTCTGCGGCGTTAGCCAGTGCCTCTTCCTGTGTCAGCCACCGGCGGACTTCGTCTTCCCGCCAGACATTTCCCAGATCCAAAACGTTAACTGTGGGAGGGACTCCTTCTGTATCAACGGATGCTAGACGTTCCGCATAAGCAAAAACACTGTTGATCTGCCGGGTAAACTCTTCTGTTTCTTCCGGGGTGAGTCTCAGGCGGGACAAACGCGCCACCTGTTCAACCTCCGCCGTAGTGATCTTCATACCAGCACCAACCTTTCCGCTAGAGTTCTAGGAGTCTACGAAACTCTTCTTCACTAAGCACAGGAATCCCTAGGGTCCGGGCTTTCTCCAGCTTGGAACCAGGCTTATCACCTGCCACCACATAATCGGTGGCGCGGCTTACACTTCCCGCTACCCGTCCCCCGCGGGCCTCTATGGCAGATTGCGCCTCAGCGCGGGTAAGCCCGCTCAAGGTGCCGGTGAGAACAAATGTTTTGCCACTCAAAGCACCAGGGCGCGCCTGTTCTTGACCGCGACTCAGATTTAACCCTGCTACTGCCAAACGTTCAATGATGGCACGGTTCCGGGACTCGGCAAAAAACTCATAGATGCTGTCCGCTACCTTTGGACCCACACCCGGTATCGCTGTCAATTCCTCGCGCCCGGCCGCCATCAGGGCGGGAAGATCCGGAAAGTGCGCGGCAAGGGTCTTAGCCACCGTACTACCCACATAGCGAATCCCCAGGGCGAAAAGCAATCGATCCCAGGTTCTGGTCTTACTGGCTTCCAGCGCTTGAATGAGGTTCCTGGCGGACTTGGGACCCATGCGCGGCAGGGCGGCAAGATCCTCTTCTCGTAGCTGGTATAGGTCAGGTATGTTCTTAACCAAGCCGCGCTCTGTAAGCTGCGCGATAAGAGCCGGACCAAGACCGTCAATATCCATTGCAGCCCGGGAACCAAAGTGTTCCAAACTCTCCCTGAGCCGCGCCGGACAGGAGACATTGGGGCAACGACTGGCCACCTCTCCTGGCAGGCGTATCACCTCAGCCCCACAGGCAGGGCAATGCTTGGGCATGGTGAACACCTGCTCCATACCGCTGCGCTGTTCCGGAAGCGAGGCCACCACCTCCGGAATAATGTCTCCAGCTTTCTCTACCAGGACCATATCCCCCACCCGGATGTCTCGATTCCTAATAATCTCCTCGTTATGCAGGACGGCCCTGCTCACCGTGGTTCCGGCAAGCTGAACCGGTGGTTCAAAAATGGCAGTCGGGGTAAGCACCCCGGTCCGGCCAACACTTACCTGAATCTCCTTGATCCGGGTTTGGGCTTGCTCAGCCGGGAATTTATACGCTATGGCCCAACGCGGACTCTTGGCAGTGCTGCCGAGCGCACGCTGCAGGGCCAAGCTGTTTACCTTGAGCACCAAGCCATCAATAGGATAAGGAAGTTCAAGCCGGCGCAGTTGCCAGCCAAGACAGTAGGCAATGGCCTCCTCTATGGTGGCCACCAGACGTATGTGAGGGTTGACTTTAAAGCCTGCCTGCCGCAGATACTCCAGTAGCTCCCAGTGGGTGTCTACCTCCACACCCTCGGCCGCACCTAAACCATAAAGAAATACATCTAAAGAGCGGGAGGCAGTAACCTTAGGATCTAGTTGCCGCAGGGAGCCAGCGGCGGCATTGCGGGGATTGGCAAAGGGGGGCTCTCCGTCCTCCTCCCGTGTTTCGTTTAAGCGAAGGAAAGCCGCCTTAGACATAAACACCTCACCACGAACCTCCAAGAGCCCAGGCGCACCGGCCTCTGGCTTGAGTCGGAGCGGCAGGGCTCGCACGGTACGCAGGTTTGCTGTAATATCCTCTCCTGTGACACCGTCCCCCCGTGTTGCTCCCTGGACAAACACGCCGTTTTCGTAGGTGAGGGATACTGCCAGTCCATCAATCTTGAGCTCCACCACGTACTCCACTTCAGCCTCTCCTGCAAACTCCCGTACGCGGCGATCGAAGTCCAACAATTCCTGTTCACTATAAGCGTTGGCTAGGCTAAAAAGGGGTACCCGGTGAACCACGCTGCCAAACTCTGCTCGCGGCGCACCGCCCACGCGCTGTGTGGGCGAATCGGGTGTTACAAGCTCTGGATGCTGCTCCTCTAGACGAGAAAGTTCCCGCAACAGGCGGTCGTATTCGCTATCGCTGATAACCGGATCGTCCAGTACATAGTAGCGCCAATTGTGATATTCAAGCTGACGGCGCAGTTCAGCTACTCGCTCCTTGACGTCCCCTGTCATATCTCTAGACCCTCCTTCAGGGTCTTCCCTATTTCTTCTATTATAACCATGTGCCTGCCATTTAGCTACGGGTATTTGGCACTTAGGATTCTAACCCCCTTTTTTAAGGGCGCATATCTCACCGCCAGGTCTTTTATACCGGCTCCCGGAAAGGCCACAGTGATAATGGCATCCTCACCCTCGCCGCGGGTGCTCACCACGGTACCGGTGCCAAACATCTTATGTTCTACACGG
>JAAYHG010000214.1 GCA_012735455.1 Bacillota bacterium | reverse complement strand
GGGTTTACTCTACTGTGACGCTCTTGGCCAGGTTTCTGGGTTTATCCACGTCGCAGCCGCGGGCGAGGGAGACGTAGTAGGCCAGAAACTGGAGGGGAATTACGGTAAGGATCGCGGAAGCAGCCTTTACAGTGCGCGGAATGTAGAAAACTTCATCGGCAAAGTTGGCGACGTCTTCGTTGCCTTCGTTGGCCACGGCGATGACGTAGCCTTCACGGGCCTTAACCTCTTGGATATTGCTGAGCATCTTATCGTAGACATCGTCTTGGGTGGCCAAGGCGATGACGGGGACCCCGTTGGTAATGAGGGCAAGTGGTCCGTGTTTGAGCTCGCCGGCGGCATAGGCCTCGGCATGCAGGTAGGAAATCTCCTTGAGCTTGAGGGCACCTTCTAAAGCAGCGCCGTGGTCAATGCTTCGTCCGATGAAAAAGACGTGTTCGTTTTGGGCAATTTTATCGGCTATGGTCTTGATGGCCGTAGCTTGTTCCAGAATGGTTTCCACCTGCTCCGGCAGAAGGCGTAGAGCAGTGAAGAGCTCCTCTGCTTCTTCATGGTTGATAGTCCCGCGCACCTGGCCAAAGTACAAAGCCAGCATCACCAGGGAGAGTACCTGAGTGGTATAGGCCTTGGTGGAAGCCACAGAGATCTCGGGGCCAGCCCAGGTATAAATAATATCGTCGGCCTCACGGGCTACAGAACTCCCAACTACGTTGGTGATGGCCAGGATGCGGCTGCCAACCCGTTTGGCCTCGCGCAAAGCTGCCATGGTATCGGCGGTCTCGCCGGACTGGCTAATGACAATAACCAGGTCCTCAGGTTTTAGCATGGGGTCGCGGTAACGGAACTCAGAGGCAAAATCCACCTCTACCGGGATGCGCGCCAGCTTTTCGATAACATACTTGCCAACCATACCCGCGTGGTAAGAAGTACCGCAGGCCACGATGAAGATCTTGGGTAGGGCCTTGATGGTCTCGGGGCTAATGCTTACCTCGGCCAGCTCTACGTGGTCGGTTTTGAGACGACCTGCCATGGTATCGCACAAAGCGCGGGGCTGCTCGTGAATTTCCTTCAGCATGAAGTGATCGTAGCCGCCCTTTTCCGCCCGAACAGGATCCCACTCAACATGGAAGATCTCGCGCTGTATGGGCAGGCCCTCTCTATCGGTAAGCTGGACGCCATCGGCGGTGATTACAGCCATGTCACCGTTTTCAAGGATGTAGACATCACGGGTGTACTCCAGGATGGCGGTAACATCTGAGGCAAGAAAGTTCTCACCCTGGCCCAGGCCTACCACCAGCGGGCTGTCTTTGCGCACAGCTACTATTTTATCCGGTTCTTCCGAGCTGAGGATAGCCAAAGCATAGGAGCCCTCCAGCCGGGCAACCGCCTGCCGTACCGCGCCCACAAGGTCCCCCTGATAGAGCTCCTCCAAGAGATGCGGCAGGACTTCGGTATCAGTTTGGGACTTGAACTCATGGCCTTTTTCTTGCAACTCAGCCTTGAGCTCGGCAAAGTTCTCGATAATCCCGTTATGGGCAACAGCAAAGCGGCCGCTGCAGTCGGTATGGGGATGGGAGTTGATGTCGGATGGGCGTCCGTGGGTAGCCCAGCGGATATGCCCAATGCCTACGGCAGAGGGAATGTTTTTTCCTTCCACGCGACCGGCCACAACGCTGATGCGGCCAACAGCCTTCTCGCACCAGATCCGACCGTCCAGCACAGTGGCTATACCAGCCGAGTCATAGCCACGGTACTCCAGTTTTTCCAGGCCCTCAATGAGCACGGGAACAGCTTTGCGGTGACCGATATAGCTAACAATACCGCACATGAGGGAATCCTCCTTCAAAAGGCAATAGTTGAAGAGACCTCCCCTGTTCCCCGCTTAACCCACCTTGCTATACCCATCCTAGTCTTCCCTTTGAAGGAGGGAGACATAACGAAATGGGTAGAAAGAAAGATTCAAGGTAAAGGGACGGATTAAGACCGGGACAAAGGAAGTTGGCAAAAGCGAAACACGCTGTAGATTCTTCACCTAGCTTTCCCTTTGTGCCCGGGATCGCTCCCAGGTTTTGAAGAAAGCCTTACGGGCGGTGAAACCCGAGGGGCATCCGCCGAAGACTTCGATAAACCCCTTCCTCGTCAACTCCCCGAGGGCCAGTTCAGCTGACCAAACGTCACCGAGGAGTTCTGGCGCTACAGGGACTGGAAAATACTTCCTTGTCTCTCGCCAGGCATCACCTCCTTTAAGGCAGCATATGCACGTCATCTGTTTATGAGCCTGTCCCACCCACTATCCTAATTCTGTTCTAATAACTGCAGCCAGATCGCGCGCGATCGTTTCTAATAGCACGGCATCTTCACCCTCCACCATGATGCGCATGAGGGGCTCGGTGCCAGAGGCACGGACCACTACCCGGCCACGCCTCTGAAGACGCGCCTCTGCTGCCTGCACAGCCTGCACGATGGAGGGGTTTTCTTTCCAGCCGTCCTTTGTCTTGACAGACACATTTACCAAGAGCTGTGGCAGACGCGGCATAACACTGGCCAGTACGGAAAGTGGTACTTTTTTGTCCGCCAGCACACCCAGCAGCTGCAAGGCGGTGCTGATACCGTCACCAGTGGTGTTGTGCTGAAGGTTAATGATATGACCAGACTGTTCACCACCGAGAGTCCAGCCGCGTTTTAACAACTCTTCTAACACGTAACGGTCGCCCACCTGGGTACGGACAAGTTCCAAGCTATGCTCTTTCAGCGCCAGCTCCAGTCCCATGTTGCTCATTGAGGTGGCAACCACCCCTAACCCGTTTAGACGTCCTTTCTCTTGTTCAGCCAAGGCCAGGATAGTCATAATCTGATCCCCGTCCACAAGCTCGCCGCGCTCATCCACAGCCAGCAGCCTGTCGGCATCACCGTCGAAAGCCAGGCCAAGGCAACAACCCGAGGCACGCACAGCGTCCTTTAGCCCTTCCGGGTGGGTAGAGCCACAGTTGACATTTATATTAACACCGGACGGTTCACAGTTGAGGAGCACAAGCTCTGCGCCCAAGCGACGCAAGATTTCTGGCGCCACAGCGAAGGCAGCACCATTGGCGGCATCCAGGGCAATTTTGAGGCCGCTAAGGTCCACGCCCAATTCCGAGATCAGGTGGTTCAGGTATAGTTCAGCGGCGTTATCAACCTCGTGGCGAATCCCAACTCCGGCCCCCGTAGGGCGAGGCAGGTCTTGGGCAGTGAGCAGCGCCTCAATCCGATCTTCTGTGGCATCGGGCAGCTTATAGCCCTGGGCAGAAAAAAACTTGATACCGTTGTCCTCTACCGGGTTGTGCGAGGCGGAAATCATAACACCAGCATCAGCTTCAAGGGCGTGGGTAAGGTAGGCTACAGCGGGGGTTGGTAGTACTCCTACGCTTAGCACCTCGCCTCCGGCCGAAAGAATACCTGCAGTGAGGGCAGCCTCCAGCATTTCACCTGAACGGCGCGTGTCGCGCCCCACCACCAGACGCGGCCGCTCCCGACCATCCGTAAGAACATAAGCCCCAGACCGGCCCAACGCAAAGGCCAGTTCCGGGGTAAGATCAGCGTTCGCTACTCCGCGGACGCCGTCAGTGCCAAAGAGTTTCCCCACGTAAATCCTCCTAAGACTGTAATCTTCTAGAGTCAATATCCTGTCTGTCAGTAGCTGCTGCTAGGGCTTGTTATCGCTACTCGCGGGTTTATCCTCTTCTCCTTCGGGTTCCGGATTATTGATACTCACCTTTACCATAGACGGTTCGATCGCCACGGCGCGTACATCATCGGGCAGGTTTAAGGTCACGCTAATCTCATACTCACCGGCAGCTAGATCTTTAAGATTGACATAAGCAACCAGGTCGGCCGGCGTTATTGGATTGACAACAGGGTAAAGGCCAGAAATAGTTACCTGCACTCTCTTGGGGTCAAGTTCGACCGCCAGGTTTTCCCCTAAATTGCGCACCTTGAGCTCCACGTTATCCAATGAGCGTTGGACGGTGCGCGGTTCTAGCACGGCCGTCACCCGCACCCGCTCTACCTCAGCCCGCACGTCTTGTGGTAGGGCCACACGCAGATCAGCGGACTTGGTCTCGGTGCTCCCGCTTACATCCAGCGGTAGGGTGGAAACACTCTGGATTTCAGCCAGCATTTCGGCTCGGCCACTTATAGCGATGCGTTCTGGATCCACTAACACCTGGCTTACTTTATAACCTTCGGCCGGTTCTCCGACGATTTGGGGTTGTACCGGCACCATTTTTGCTGGTAGGCGAGACACGGGAACGGTAACTTCAATTACCTCTGGTTTGATACGCAGGCCTTCCGTAACCGGAGATCCTTTGTTATCCAGAATCTGCACTGGCACGCTCACTCGAACGTTGTCCTTGGCACCTTCCACATCCACTCTGATAACAGCCCGGTTGGCCAAACGTACACGGCTGCGCGGACCTTCTAAGAGAACATGTACCGGGCTAATGACAGGTGTGCCCACTGTGTAACCTATTGTCGCCGTCCCACGCAACATCAACTCTACTGGAATCTGCTGTTGAGCGATGCTCTCCAGGTTAACCACAGCCTCTGTAGGCGAGATCTGCACCAGCTGCAAATCCGGCGGTATATTAGTGAGGCGCACCGGATAGGCATTTTCACCTTCGCTAGCCTCGCCAAGATCCACATAGGCTCCAAGTTCAGCAGCACCGGTGGCGTACAGCTCGTTGCGCCGCCCACGCAGTCTTACTGGCACCGGCTTGACCTCATCCAGCAAAACCAGGCCCGGCGGAAGGTTTCTTAGTTCGGGGGTAACTAGTAAAGAACGAGTCTCCTGAGGATTCTGCTCGTTCACCACGAACAGCCACATGAGCAAAGCCAGGAACAAAGCCACCACCCGGACAACAGGATCCTTCTGCAACCATCTATCCATGTGATGACCCCCAGCGCCAGAATGGTAATACAGCCTCTTGTTTAAACACATTGGCTAAATAATCCCTGAGACTGTCTTCATCCAGGTGGCGCCGCACCCGACCCTCTTGGGCCACGGAAATAATGCCTGTCTCCTCCGATACTACAATAGCCACACAGTCGGATTGTTCACTGATGCCCAGGGCAGCCCGGTGGCGAGTACCCAAGTCTTTGCTCAGGTCCGGGTTTTCTGAAAGGGGCAAGAAACAACCTGCAGCCACCACGCGATCACCACGAATAATGGCTGCTCCATCGTGCAAGGGGGTGTTGGGAACGAATACATTCACCAAAACCTCGGCTGAAACCAGGGCATCTAGAGGAATACCGGTTTCTTCTACTTCTTTTAGGCCGGTCTGGCGCTCGAACACCAGGAGTGCCCCCACCTTGTTGCGCGCCAGAACCTGAATCCCCCGCACCACTTCCTGGATCACCTCAGAGGTGTCCTCTTCTCTGAGCACAGTCCGAGCAAATAAGCGACCCCGTCCAAGCTGTTCTAAGCCTCGCCTCAGCTCGGGCTGAAAGATAAGCGGAATAGCAATTAGCCCCATGGTCATGGCCTTGTCCAGCAGCCAGCTGGTGGCTGCCAGCTCTAAACGGCGGCTAAGAAAATATGCCAAAAGAAGAACGGCAAGGCCTTTGATGAGTTGTACAGCTCGGGTCCCCCGAATCCAGACAATAACCCGATAAAAAACAAAAGCCACCAGGATTATATCGAGAATGTCCAGAGGGGTCATGCGGCTGAGCTGTTCCATCATCTGCCTCACCTTGCAAATACTGCTTATCTCTCTAGTACTATCTTATCTGCTCTGCTTTTATACTTTCGCTAGCCAGGAGGAAAATACCTTTCGCACCTGCGGGATTTTTTCTGCCAAGTGCTGGCGACTGCCTTATTCCTGCAGTTCGCGGGCCTTAGCCTTAATTACTTCCTCGCGGAGTTTGGACCAAATAGTATGAAACAGCTCAAGAAAGCGTGGATTTGAACGAATCACCGTAAGGTCTCGTGGACGCGGCAGGTCCACATCTAGAATTTCTTTCACCCGACCCGGACGGGCAGTCATGATAAGGATTCGATCACCCAACCCTAAGGCCTCATCAATGCTGTGCGTGATGAACACCGCTGTCTTGTTGGTACCCTCCCAGATCTTAAGAAGCTCCTGCTGCAGAATAACCCGAGTCTGTTCGTCCAGGGAGCCGAAGGGCTCATCCATAAGGAGGATGGAGGGATCGTTGGCAAAGGCACGAGCCACGCTGACCCGCTGCTTCATCCCCCCAGAAAGCTGGTGCGGATAAGCGTTGGCAAACTTACTCAGCCCCGTTATCCTGAGATAGTGAGCCGTTATTTCCTCGCGCTCGGGCCGTGGTACCCCGCGCATGGCCAGACCGTAGGCTACGTTATCCTTCACAGTATACCAAGGAAAGATGGACTGTTCCTGGAACACCATAGAGTTCACCGGTTTGCCCGCTTCCTGGACCTTAATCTCCACCTTTCCACTGCCGGGCTGCTCGAGCCCGGCCAGGATGCGAAGAAGCGTCGTCTTGCCACAACCACTTGGTCCTACGATACAGAGAAACTCACCTTCTCGAATGGTAAGGTCAATATTGTCCAGGGCCAGAATCTCCCCGCTGCGGCTGGTGAAGGCACGGCTCACGCCGCTTAAGACGATAGCCTCTCCCTTTGGCTGCAAGCTGGCCCGCCCCCTTACTTCTGCCTCCGCGC
>JAAYHG010000213.1 GCA_012735455.1 Bacillota bacterium | reverse complement strand
GTACAGGATCGCCATAGAGGCGAATGGTAAGGTCCTCCATCTAATCCTCTCCTTAGCTACAGGTATGACAGCGGGTCAACATCCACGCTCAGTCGCACCCTCTGCCGTTTGCACTCTGGTTTAAGCTCCGTGAGCAGCACGCCCAGGTCCTCCTTTAGCGAAGCCAGGTTGTCACCTTTGAATACCACCTGCCATCGGTAGTTATCTCCCTGTTTAAGAAAGGGGCTGGGCGCAGGACCTTCTATTCCCTGGCCAACTCGCTTCCCAATCCTCTCGACCACAAACCCCAGGACACGCTGTAGTACTCCCTCTGCAGGACCGATGGCCCGCAGGAGTACTACTTCCACAAATGGCGGGTAACGGCGGCGCCGCCTGCGCTCCAGCTCTATACGATAAAAACCCTCATAATCATGTCGTCCAGCGCAAACAATACTGGGGTGTTCCGGATTGTAGGTCTGGAGAATCACCCGCCCTGCCGCTTTACCTCGACCAGCGCGTCCAGCTACCTGCTCCAAGAGCTGAAAAGTACGTTCCCAGGCATAGGGGTCCGGCAGGTGCAGGCTGAGATCTGCACTGATAATACCAACCACTGAAACCCTGGCAAAATCAAGTCCCTTAGCCACCATCTGCGTGCCTACAAGAATGTTCGCTTCGCGGCGCCCGAAGGCAGTTAGTATCTTGTCGTGAGCACCGCGCTCTGCGGTAGTATCGGCATCTAGACGCAGAACGCGAGCCCCGGGCAGTAGCCGGGTGGCTTCAGCTTCAACTCTCTCGGTTCCACAGCCAAACTCTCTCACCAGGTTGCTCCCACAGCGGGGACAAACCTGGTACGGCCGCTCACTATAACCACAGTGGTGGCATACTAAGCGCCTGCCACCCTTGTGCCAGGTCAAAGCTATCTCGCAATGCGGGCAGGTTGCCACCTGGCCGCAGTGACGGCAAAGTATAAAGGTACTATAGCCACGGCGATTAAGAAACAAAATGGCTTGTTCGCCCCGCAATAAAGCTACGCGCAAAGACTCCAGCAGATCGCGGCTAAAAATGCTGCGATTTCCTGCGGCCAGTTCTGCACGCATGTCTACTACCGTTACTTGCGGCAGGGATTGACTGGCCACTCGCTCTGGTAGAGTTAGAAGCCGGTAATTACCGCTTTGAGCGCGGTAGTAGGAGGTTACCGAGGGAGTAGCGCTTCCTAAAACAACAACCGCATTTTCCTCGGCAGCACGCTTCAGGGCTACATCACGCGCCGCGTAGCGCGGGCTCTCATCCTGTTTATACGCAGGCTCGTGCTCTTCGTCCAAGATGATTAACCCTAGTTTATTTACAGGTGCAAAAACTGCCGACCGGGCACCTACCACCACACGGGCTTCGCCACGCTGGATCCTTTGCCACTCCGCGTATCTTTCCCGCACCGCAAGTGCGCTATGTAGCACAGCGACCTGGCTACCAAAGCGACTTTGGAACCGCCTTACGGTCTGAGGTGTTAAAGCAATCTCCGGCACCAAAACAATACCCCCACGCCCTGAGCGTGCAGAGGCAGCCAAAGCTTGGAGGTAAACCTCTGTTTTGCCGCTGCCGGTAACACCGTGAAGCAAGAAGGTCTCAGTTTGCTCCGCCTCTAGTGCTGCTGTAATCTGTTCAACGGCCTGTGCCTGATCACGATTCAGCTCAGGCGCTACCCCCGTTGGTAACAGGGTACACGAAGCTGTACCCAAGGGTAGCTCCCTTAGGGTCAGAACCCCTCGTTTGAGCAAAGCATCGAGACTGGAAGATCCAGCCTGCGCCCGACGCAACAACTCAGTCTTAGTAAGCCCTTGCGCGGCAGCCGCGGCCACTTGCAGTAGTCTGGCCTGTGCCGGCGCCCGCGGTTCCAGTTCAGAGCTTAGGCTAGAAGCCACCTCTCTTGCACAGTTCAACTCCACTACCTGCGGTAGCCGCGGTACTCTGAACCTACCGCTGGCTCCAGGCGGAATAATAAGGCGCACCGCCTCTACAAGGTGACAAAGGTAGTACTCTGAAATCCACCGCGCCAACGCCCAAGTACGGACTGTGAAAAGATCCTGGGCAATAATCTCAGCAATGGGCTTGATCCCTGGGGCCTCGGGGGCAGGCTCCGGTGTTACATAACCAGTAAGCCACCGCCGATTAAAAGGCACCTTTACCTGAGTACCGCACCGAACACTTCCTCTCAGTTCTGGCGGTACACTGTAAGTGAACAGCTTGTTAGTAGCAGCTGTTACATGATCCACCACAACGGCGGCAAGCTCTATCATTGGTCAATCCTTCCTTTAAGGATTACTTCGCTGAAGCGGCTTGGATTTCCTCTCGCCGTAACAAGACCCGTTCCCAAATTGCCACTGCTATCTCGTCCTTAAGAGCCAGCGGGAGCTCTTCCACCCGACCGTCCGGCCAGAGGATCTTGACTTCGTTGTTGTCGCTGGCAAAACCGGTATCGGTACGGGTTATATCGTTGGCCACAATGAAGTCAAGCCGCTTGCGCCTCAGCTTATGCTCTGCATTGACAATAAGATTAGAACTCTCCGCCGCAAAGCCCACCACTACCTGGCCAGTTTTTTTCCTTCTGGCCACTTGCTCCAATATGTCTTCTGTCCGCTCCAGCTCCAAGGAAAGGCTCTCACCCTTTTTCTTTATCTTCTCGCTGCTGTAAGATCGCGGCCGAAAATCCGCTACCGCTGCGGCCATCACCAAAGCATCTGCCGTATTCAGGTGCGCAAGAACTGCCGTCAGCATTTCTTGGGCTGTGGTCACCTCTATCAAGCGAACACCTGCCGGTGGAACTAAAGCTGTAGGACCGCTTACCAGGGTAACCTCCGCTCCCAATTCCGCTGCCACCTTCGCCAAGGCATAACCCATCTTGCCTGTAGACCGATTCGAAAGGTAACGAACCGGGTCAATAGGTTCCCTTGTAGGACCTGCAGTCACGAGGACGCGGAACCCAGCCAGGTCAGTCCTAGGATGAAGCAGCCTTTTCGCCGCCGCAACAATCTTCTCGGGCGACGCCAGTCGCCCAGGCCCCGTTGTCCCACAAGCCAACCGTCCTTCCTCCGGTGGCATAATATGGAAACCCCGCTGCTGCAGGAGAGACAGGTTGTGCTGCACAGCAGGGTTCAAATACATGTTGCAATTCATAGCAGGGGCCACAAGTACAGGGGCCTTGGTGGCCAATACCGTAGCCGTCAGCATATCGTCAGCCAAACCATGTGCCATTTTAGCGATGACATTTGCCGTGGCTGGGGCTATCAAGACCAGGTCGGCCGCCTCGGCGTAGGCCACATGGCCTACATTCCAAATGGGAGGTACTGCGAACATATCCACCACAACCGGATGTCCGGTAAGGGTTTGAAAAGTCAAAGGGGCAATAAACTTGGTAGCACCTTGCGTCATCACCACCCGGACTTCATAGCCACTCTTGGCCAAACTACTGGCTACTTCTGCTGCCTTATAAGCCGCGATACCGCCTGAGATCCCTAAGACAACCGTCTTCTGTTCCATCCAACGCCACCCCTATTTATCCCCTGTCATTACTGTAACTTTGCCAGCAGCAATCTCCTGCAGTGCAACGGTAACTGGTTTCCCCTGGGCGTCGGCGATCCGCGGTGCCGCACCGCTCATGAGCTGGCGGGCACGCTTGGCTGCAACTGTAACCAACAAATACTTGTTCCCCACCTTGCTGCGAAGCAAATCCAGCTCTGGTCCTCTCATTCTGGCTGTCCCTCCAACCTTGCCTTAAGCTCCTCATCGCTGAAGTGCTTAACACGGGCGCGTTCCGCCACGAGGATGGCCTCTATCTTGGCTACCGCCTCTTGCACCGTGTCATTAATCACTAGGTAGTCATAATTCCTTATCTGAGCGATCTCATTCCTGGCTGCACTCAGGCGACGCCTACGCTCTTCCTCTATTTCGGTACCACGGCATGTTATGCGTCGCCCTAACTCCTCCAGAGTTGGAGGCAAGAGAAAGACAAAAACTCCAGCGGGGTAGTTAGCTTTGACCTGCATTGCCCCCTGGGTGTCTATTTCTAAGAGCACGTCACGACCGCTGGAGAGCATCCTCTCTACATAGGAACGAGGCGTACCATAATAATTACCGTACACCTCAGCCCACTCCAAGAACTCGCCTCTCTCAATACGGGATTGGAACTCTTCCTTGGTTAAGAAAAAGTAGTTGACCCCATCCCTCTCTCCTGCACGTGGTGCCCTAGTTGTAGCTGATACAGAGTATGCTAAGTGCGGCAATCTCTCACGCAACCGGCCACAAACAGTACCCTTTCCGGTACCGGAGGGTCCAGAGATTACCAGCAATACCCCCTGCGGCACTCTCCTCACTCCCTACTCTTCGCGCTCATCAGCCTGCTCTTTCTCACCCAAGCGGTTGGCTACCGTTTCCGGCTGTACTGCTGAAAGGATAACGTGGTCACTGTCGGTAATGATTACAGCACGAGTACGCCGGCCGTAGGTAGCATCAATGAGCATACCCCTATCCCTGGCCTCCTGCACAATGCGTTTGATTGGCGCGGATTCGGGACTAACAATGGCCACGATTCGGTTCGCAGAAACAATATTCCCGAAACCAATATTTATCAGTCGGATGTCCATGATATGACCTCCTTGGGCTTATTTACTCGATATTCTGCACCTGCTCGCGCATCTTCTCTAGCTCCGCCTTGCAGTCTACTACTAAGCTGCTAATCCTCAGACCCTGAGCCTTAGAGCCAATGGTATTCACCTCGCGGTTGGCCTCCTGCAGCAAGAACTCAAGACGACGGCCAACCGGTTCCTCCTTTGCTATGGTGGCCGCAAGCTGGTCGCAGTGGCTGAGTAGTCGTACGATCTCTTCGGTAATATCAGCTCGTTCAGCCAGGAAGGCTACCTCCTGGGCCAATCTGCCCTCATCTACACCGCTTTCCGCCACTAGTGTTGCCAAACGTTGGCGTAGCTTATCCTGGTAGAGTCGCGGAATCTCTCCGGCCTGCTCCATTATTGCCTGTGCCAGGGCCCGGAGCCGCTTGACCCTTATCTTAAGGTCGGCGGCCATGGCCTCCCCTTCTCGCTCGCGCATGGCCACAAGCTGTGCCAAGGCCCGCTCTAAGGCCTCGGCACAGCCTGGCCACCATTCTTCCAAGTCTGCCTCTCTTTCTTCCAGACGCACCACTTCAGGTAGGGTAAGAAGAAAGGCCGCTGTGATGCCTGGCTCCACGCCTAGCTCCGCCGCAATGGCTTGGGCCGCACCATAGTAGGACCCGGCTAAGTCGGTATCTACTTGTACTTTCCTGGGTCCGATCTGGCCGCTCACGCCAACCCAAACCTCCACCCGGCCCCGGGCCAGTTCTTGCTGGAGCCGACTGCGCAGGCGTTCTTCCCATTCAGCCAATTCCCGTGGTAAACGGATAGACCACTCCAAGAAACGGTGGTTTAAGGTGCGGATCTCGACTGTAAAAGTGGTTTCGCCTCGGCGGGCACTGCCCCGACCGAAACCAGTCATGCTGTGCACATTATCGCTTCTTCCCTGTGAAAGTAATACCCTGCTCCCGCAGGCGTTGCACTGCCTCAGCCATGCGTGCCTCATCCACTGTTAGGGCCACCCGGAAGAAACCTTCGCCGTATTCGCCGTAACCATTACCCGGCGTAACGTTTACTCCACAGCGAGACAGTAGTTCGGCAGCGAAACTCTTTGAAGTATAGCCTTCCGGCACCGGTGCCCATACATAGAAGGTCCCTTTGGTAGGCTCCAGCTGCCAACCCAGACTGTTAAGGCCCTGGATCAATACATCGCGACGCCCAGCATACATCTTGTTCATCTCAGCGATCATGTCCTGGGGACCCGTTAGAGCCGCCCGGGCGGCCAACTGCACAGCGTTGAACACACCGGAGTCTATGTTGGTCTTGATGATGGAAAGGGCAGCCAAAACGTCTTTGTTACCTACAGCAAAGGCCACCCGCCAGCCCGTCATGTTATAAGGCTTGGACAGCGAATTAAACTCCACACCCACCTCTTTCGCCCCGGGTGTGGCCAGGAAACTAGGGGCACGGTAACCATCAAAGGTGGTCTCACAGTAGGCAAAGTCATGGCACACGATTATGTCATGCTTGCGGGCAAACTCCACCGTCGTGGCAAAAAACTCAGGGGTGGCTACAGCCGCAGTAGGGTTGTTGGGGTAATTCAGGAAAAGTAGCTTTGCCTTATCGGCCACCGCCGGTTCGACGGCGCTGTAGTCGGGTAAGAAGCCATTCTCTGCCAAGAGAGGCATGGCGTGAGGTATCCCTCCGGCCATAAGGGTCCCGGTACGGTATACCGGATAAGCCGGATCCGGTACCAGCGTAACGTCTCCTGGATCCACATAGGCCCAAAGGATGTGGGCAAGGCCCTCCTTGGAACCGATGAGGACTAACACCTCTGTCTCCGGGTCAAGTTCCACCCCGTAGCGGTCTTTGTACCAATCAGCAATAGCTCTCTTCAGCTCAGGCAGACCGTCGTAAGGAGGGTAACGATGGGTGCCAGGATCTTGGGCCGCTGCTGTGAGAGCTTCTATCACGTGTTCTGGAGTGGGCTTGTCCGGATCCCCTATACCTAAATCGATCACGTCTACGCCACGGGCACGGGCCTCTGCCTTGAGTTTGTCAATCTCGGCAAAAAGATAAGGAGGAATGGTGGCAATTCGTCGGGCACGCTGAACCAATTTCCTAAACCTCGCTTTCTCACTGTGATTTATTAGCGGACGCTATGCCAGCGTATGTAAACCAACTAAAGTAACTTACCGGATGAAGAAAGACGTAGCGCTCAATGCGGTAGCTCCAGCAGGTATTCTCCTGCGAAAACCTCCGTGGCAGGACCGGTCATGTAGACGTGATCATCCTCTCCCCAGAGAATGTCCAGGTTTCCACCAGGCAGCTCCACCGTGGCATGGCGCTCAAGGCGTCCAGTTAGTGCCAGACCCACCACCGTAGCACAAGCACCGGTGCCGCAAGCCAGGGTAGGACCCGCACCCCGCTCCCAAACCCGTACCCGCACCACACCGGGCGTTAGCACCTGGGCAAACTCCACGTTTACTTTTTGCGGAAAAGCGTTGTGCTTCTCAACTGCCGGACCTAGTTTCTCGAAGGGAATAGTTGTCAGATCCGGCACAGGTATCACCGCATGGGGGTTACCCATGGAGACACCGGTAAAGCAAAGCCTCTCGCCCTCAACCTCTAAAGGAGCTTCTACGCCCGGGCCTGCACCAAAGCCGACAACAGGAATATCACCGGCCTGCAGGCGTGGCCGACCCATGTCCACTTGGACCTCATTTACCCGGCCATTGGTCACCAAGAGTTTGGGCTTGATTATCCCCGCCAGGGTCTCTACCGTAAGCTCAGTCTTGTTGCTTAGGCCTTGCTCATACACGTACTTAGCAAAACAACGGATTCCATTACCGCACATTTCCGGCTCGCTGCCATCCGGATTAAAGATTCGCATCCTAAAATCGGCCTTATCGCTGGGCAGCACCAGAATAAGGCCATCGGCCCCGATGCCAAACTTGCGATCGCAGATAGAACGCGCCGCCTCGCTCAGGTCTACGAGCATTGGGTCTATGC
>JAAYHG010000212.1 GCA_012735455.1 Bacillota bacterium | reverse complement strand
AGAATTCGTTTGGAAGACCTCAACTGTCCCAGCTCGAATGCTCGGCTTAGAGACAAAGGGACATTTCACACCAGGGGCAGATGCCGACATAACTGTCATCGACTTAACCAGAGAAGAACCCATTCTCACGATTGTCTCAGGGGAAATCGTCATGCAGAATGGCATCGTCTTTGGTCGTGGCGGTACCATCCTAACAACAGAAATGGGCGCTAGACGTCTAAAACAAGATGGCGTTCCCCATCGAGTAGTCCAACTGGCATCTGCTGAAATGTACCGACGATAGTTAGGAACAACGATGTAAAGAGGAGGTAATACCGTGGTAAGACGTCCATCTTTACTTGAACGCTGCATCAATTGGGTAGAAAAAGCCGGCAATAAACTTCCGCACACGTTCTTACTTTTTCTGTATATTACCATTCTGATATTGATACTAGCTCATGCCCTAAACGGGACCAGCTTCACTGTTCCGGGACAACCTGAAAAACTGCAGGTAACCACCCTACTTACTGCAGACGGCCTCCGGTACATGCTGACAAACATGGTTGGGAACTTTGTCAACTTCCCTCCTATCGGTTTAGTAATTCCTATAGTGATTGCTGTCGGCATAGGAGAAGAAGCAGGGCTTTTCAGGGCTGCTATTGTTAAGCTGGTGAGGAGCGTGCCTCGAAGTCTAATCACGGCCGTATTCTTCTTTGCTGGCGTTAATGGAAACCTTGCTTCAGATGCTTCCGCTGTTATATTTCCAGCCGTGGGAGCTGCACTTTTTCAAGGTCTTGGCAGGAACCCTCTAATCGGCGTTGTATCCGGGTACGCAGCGTATTTGGGCGGACTAAGTGCCAATGTGTTGATCGTGGGAACCGATGCAACAGCCTCAGGAATAACTGCCTCGGCTGCTCAACTGTTGCCCGTTACAGCTTCAACACCTATTCACCCCGCAATTAACTGGTATTTCATGGCAGCCAGTGCCATCCTTCTTACAGTTGTCGGGACTTACGTGACAGAAAAAATAGTTGCGCCAATGCTAGAAGAACAACCCGTTATGTTATCTGAAGCATCGCAATCGCAAGCCTTAGAGCTAGGTGAATCAGAGAACCGTGGTCTCAAGTACGCAGGGATTGCCCTCGTTGCCTATGTGGTAATCCTTCTTGCGCTTTCGGTTCCTAACGGTGCACTGCTGCGTGATCCCGAAACTAATGCAATTTTACCTAGATCACCTTTGATCCAAAGCATCGTCCCGTTGGTAGTCTTCCTCTTTATGGCTACTGGCATCGCGTACGGCATCGGTGCTGGAACCATCAAATCTAGTTACGATGTGGGCAGGTACATGGGCAAAGGCATATCCTCTATAGCTAGTTTTCTCGTCTTAGCTTTCTTTGCCGCTCAGTTTATTGACTATTTTAACAAGACTAACCTGTCCACTTTCATTGCTGTGCAAGGAGCGCATGCACTTGGATCCATAGGTTTTACCGGCATCCCGCTCCTAATTGCTGTAGTGTTCTTTGTCTGCCTGATGAATTTTGCCGTTGGTAGCGCTGCAGCTAAGTGGGCGATGCTTGCACCTGTCCTGGTTCCGATGATGGGACTTCTTGGCTACTCTCCAGCGTTTGCCCAGTGCGCTTATAGGATTGGTGATGCAGTTACGAATCCTGTAAGTCCTTTAGGATCGTATCTACCCATACTTCTTGGTTTTCTGCAGATGTATAAGAAGGATGCTGGTGTCGGAACTGCAATAGCCTACGAACTACCTTATGCAATTTCATTTATTGTCATGTGGACCATATTGTTAATTGTCTGGTACCTCTTAGGACTACCGATCGGACCAGGGGCTTACATTTTCCTGTAAGACAGCCCTAATTGTGAGCACAATTGTCCATGAGGCTGCAACCGAAGTTGCCTGGTCATCAAAGGCATTCCTAGAAAACAGACGTCGTACTCACTACATCTGATCTCTGGTCCACCTTTGGGGTATTAGTATATAGGCCGATAGAAAGCAGCTATTCTTTCTATCGGCCTTTTTGAAACCCCTGCTCTATACGCGCTAGACTTTCTTAACACCTGCCTTGCATGAAAGCTTCCTGAAGTTCCTCTGTATAAGGTTTGTTATGCCGCAAAACAAGAGCTCGAACGTAAGGAGTTGGTCAAGCTTCTCCGCTTCAGCCCGGAACCCCTCCATGGAAACCAAGTTGGAGTAAACGCTCTTTAACTTGCTATCCTTCAAAGGAGTACGTTACCCTCCCGTCGAAGGAAAAATAATCAATGTTTCTATTCCACAAGAAGCCCAGGAAACGTTTCAAGCACAGCCATGGATTTGCTCGACGGCTTACACTTCTCGCGCCTCCACCTTCTCAGGGTCTTTACATCAACGCCGATGACGCGGGCAAATCCCACCTTCTTAATCCTGTGCACAGAAGCGCCTTTCTTGCTGTAGTTATTGTTATGCAACTTGTTCTGAGTAACGACGTGGTAAATCCCAAGAATGTGGAAGAGGAGGAGGGCCAATGAGCGAGCGCGAGTTCTACATCGTAGACGTGTTTGCCGAAGAAAAGTATGCCGGTAACCAGCTGGCAGTGTTCACGCAGGGGCACCTTTATACCGATGCCGAGATGCAAAAACTCACTAAGGAAATGAACTACTCAGAGAGTACCTTTATCTTTCCAGTGGAGAGTGCCGGTAACACCTTTAGGGTGCGCATCTTCACCCCGGCCCGGGAAGTGCCCTTTGCCGGTCACCCTACCCTGGGTACGGCCTACGTAATCCTCAAGAAATTTGTGCACGAGCCCGTGCCGGAGGTGGTGCTGGACCTTAAGGTGGGGCGGATTCCCGTAGCCGTAAGCTACACACCCTCCGGAGAAATCGCGGACCTCATCATGAAGCAAGTGGAGCCTAGCTTTGGCCCTACGGTGGAGGCGGCCAAAGCCGCCGCGGTCCTTTCTCTGCCGACAGAGGCGGTGGATAGACGCTATCCCGTGCAGGAGGTTTCCACCGGTCTCCCCTTCCTGATAGTCCCTCTGAAATCCCTAGCCCACGTACGCGCCGCCCGGGTAAACTTGGAACGGTTGGCTCATCTGTGGGAACGACTGGAAGCGCGCGGCCTGTTGGTATTCGCGCCCGAAACCTATACGCCGGCAAGTCAACTAAACGTGCGTGTCTTTTGTCACTACCTGGGCGTCCCCGAGGATCCTGCCACGGGAAGCGGTAACGGCTGTCTGGCCGGCTATCTCATCAGACATAAATACTT
>JAAYHG010000353.1 GCA_012735455.1 Bacillota bacterium | reverse complement strand
GCTTATGACACCTTGTGCTTCCAGTTCTCTTAGTGATTGTGTGAGCATCATGTTGGTGATTCTGTCGACATTTCTTTTTAATTCGTTATATCGTATGGGTTCATTCTGGCTTATTGCCCAGATGATGGGTAGTCTCCACTTCCCGCCGACAATGTTCAAGGCGTAAGTCAACGGGCAGTTGTTTAGTCGGTTGCTATACAATGACGGCTCATGCATAAATCCACTCTCCAATACTCAGTTCTTGCTGTCTTAAGCAGGTAATGTTGCATACTTGTAGCTATGGTTGCAACTATTATAATTATACTTGACGCGGTTGATCAAGCCAGTGCATTATGTAACTCGTCTTAGAAAGGGAGGTTTAAGGTGAGTATTAGTTATGAAGTTATTCCCGAGGACAGAGTGGATTGTATCAAGGACTTGTGTAATGATCTAATGTCCTACCAGAAGTCTATAGCCCGCGTTCATCCTGAGTTTTTTGATGACATGTGTTTTGAAACAAGAATGATTCCGTCGCTCAAGAGTGCCAAGGCCAATTATCTTTTGGTGGCGAAAGATGGCCATGAAATTGTCGGGTATGCATACAGCAACGTCTCACCTAAAGAAACGTATTCTACTGACTATGCTACTCTAAAATGCGATGCCTTCTTTGATTTTGCATCGGTAGAAACCGAAGATGTGGGTTGCCTTTCGCAGTTTTTTATCAAAGAAAGCTATCGCAAGATGGGCATTGGTAGCGTCTTGTTTGAGGAGTCCATGGATTGGTTAAGTACATTCAAGGACATAAAAGATGTGTTTATCTTCGTATCAAGCGGGAACGATAATGCATTGAAATTCTATCTGGGCAAAGGATTTAAGGTAAAGCCACCAAATACTGGATGGCTTTATTACTGTATTGAGAAATAGTCTTTGATTAGATTTTGGCACCACATTGGTATGGGTAAGGATAAGGTGTGACACATATGCCGGGAAGCGAACGAGGGCGGCTTTCCGTTAGGAAAACCGCCCTCGTTCGTGCCGTCCTTTGTCTCATTTAGCTAAGGTTACTGCGCACTGCAGGATTTCTCTATTAATCACGACGTAACCACTCACCGTAACCCGGATCGGCCATGATTCTCCCGTCGCAATAAACCGTTTTTCCCCGTACAATGGTTTTTACGACACGCCCGTACAGCTCCCAGCCCTCGTATACCTTGGCAATACCTTTAGATTTACCAAGCATCATGTTCTGATCAACTGTAAACGGGGTTTCCATATCAACCAATACAATGTCAGCATCGGAGCCTACTCTCAAGGCGCCTTTACGCGGGTAGAGACCAAAGATTTTACTCGGATTTGTGCTCAGTAACTCTACAGCTCTTTGTATGCTAAGCTTGTTTTCTTTTACGGCGGTTAGCATTAAAGGTAAGCGTACTTCCAGCCCTGGAAACCCGGCAGGAGCAGCAAAAATATCTGGATAACCCTTCTCCTTTTCTTCAATGGTGAATGGTCCGTGGTCACTGCCAATAGTGTCAATAAGCCCTTCAGCTACACATTCCCACATGGCTTCGATTTCTTCGCTTGTCCTAAGCGGAGGGTTACATTTTGCATAAGGCCCATGCTTCTCGAGTTCGGCTTCGGTCAAGAGTAGATAGTGCGGGCAGGTTTCAATGAAAACCCTCTGGCCTTTTCTGCGTGCCTCAGCAGCCAACCTGACTGCCTCAGGCACAGAAATGTGAACCAAGTAAAGCTCAGCATCCGTCTCACGAGCCATACGTAACAAACGCTCTACAGCCAGTACCTCGGCCACTGCCGGGCGGGACCGCGCATGGTAGATGGGCGTTGTCTTGCCTTCGGCTCTAAACTCAGCAATCAAGCCTGAAACCACGTCGTTGTCCTCTGCGTGGGCCGCAATCGGTAAGCCGGTTTTTGCTGCTTCTTGGAATCCCTTGAAAAGCTCATAATTGTCCTTCATGGTAAGCCCGATAAACTCTTTTTCTCGGCCTTCAGGGGCTGCATGTAAGAATGTCTTATAGCCCACAATACCAGACTCTGCAATAGGCCGTATATGATCCAGCTTTTCTCCCCCGGCAGCACCAAGAAAGGCCACGTCCACTATGGCTTGCTCTTTCACTGCGTTGACACGGTTTAGGAGTATGTCTGTGGAGTATTGAGGTGGCGATGAAATAGGATGCTCAATGATTGTAGTAGCACCACCGGCGGCAGCAGCCCAAGTACCGGTTGTAAAGTCTTCTCTATGAGCTCCGCCAGGATAACGAATATGGACATGTGGATCGACCCCGCCGGGTAATAAGTAATGACCATTGGCTTCTATGGTTTCTGTAGCCGGGGGCATAGAATCATCTCGTCCCAATGCTGCTATCTTGCCATCCTTAATCGCTATTGCCCCTTGGAAAATTCCATACTCGGAAACAATATTGGCGTTCTTGATAACTAGATCCACCATCGGACTACCCTCCTATCTTCATAACTGCTGCTGCCATCAGCCAAATAGTAGGTTGGGAAGCCATGTGGCCAATTGTGGGAATACGGTCAGTAACGCCAGCACCCCAAAATCCAAAACAACAAACGGCCAAATGCCCCTAAACATTTCATTAAGGGTTATATCTTTTCCGACCGCCCCCTTGAGCGCGTATATGTTGAGCCCTACAGGAGGTGTTACTGCACCTATTCCCATCATCTTAACAGCAATCACCCCAAACCAGATCAAGTCATATCCCAGTGAAGTAACTATGGGTGTAACAATAGGAAGGACCATTGCAAAAATCCCAATCGGAACAATGATCATGCCGAGAATAAACAGTACAACAAGAATCAGGAGTAGTATTACCATTCGTGGAACATCCAGATTGACAAGTAATGAAGTGAGTTCCGCCGGCAGTCTGGTAAGCACCAGCACTTTGCCATAATACATGGCGCCGATATTGATTAGAAACAACATAGCCGTAGTGCTTGCTGATTCACGTAAAGTGCTGGTAAGGTCACCAAACTTCCGATATTTTCCCTGAAATAGCCCTACTAACAAGACGAGAATGCTAGCTACGGCCGCGGCTTCTGTCGGAGTAAAAACGCCTGAATAAATACCCCATAGAATTATGAATCCCACAAGAAGAATTGGCCAGGCACCCAATACTGCGGTAACCCGTTCTTTCGTGCTCATTTTAATTTGAGCCCGAGCTGCTTGTCTAGAAGCCATCTCCTTGTCATTCTTAGCACGAAAATAGATGTATACCGAAAACACGAACGCTGTAAGGAGTCCTGGAATAATACCAGCGAAAAACAATTTCGCCACGGATGTATTGGTAAAAAGCGCATATATGATAAACAGCGTGCTTGGAGGTATCAGCGACGCAAAATTGCCTGCTGAACCGACAATTGCCGATGCAAAAGAGTTGTCGTAACCCAAACGGCGCATTTCTGGCATGACCATTTTACCGAATATCGCTGAAGCAGCTACAGAGGAGCCAGAAATGGCACCAAAAGCTGCACAACCGAAACAAGTTGTGATTCCTATTGAACCTGGCAAGCGTGCAGCTATGGCGTCTACACTTCTATATGC
>JAAYHG010000211.1 GCA_012735455.1 Bacillota bacterium | reverse complement strand
GACCTAGATAGGTTCCCTCGCGCAAACGCTCAACGAAACCGCCAGGACGGCCACGGGAACAGTGGTGCTCCCGCAAAGTGGGCAGCAGGGAAAGGAGACGGTCGGTAAACAAAGGTATGTCCGACGTGACTGTGTTTGCGTGGCAACCCAGGTCCAAAGTGGCTTTAATTACAGGGTAATGACTGTAGACGTTCTTCCCGCTGTAAACGTTCAGCTGTCGAATTTCCATTCGCTTCGCCGATTTCCTCCCGGAGTTTTTTCGGAACTTGGGTAAGGGACGCTTATGTCTCCGCTACCGACACCCCTTCTCCCCTGAGCCGAACTCTCCAGGCTCGCGGCTTTTTAGATCAAAGGTGAAGCCTCTTGGTAGAACGTGTAGAGTAACGTGGGTCAGGGCCAGAGGCTCATCCCGGGCACTGACAGAGATATTGCTCTTCTTAATGCTGATACCATCTACCACCGTGCAGGCCCCTGAACCCACTACCGTAACCTGCCCCGCCGGGTCACAAATAAGGGCTGTATCTTCGTCAAGGCCAAAGCCAAGAATAAAGGGGTTTTCGGCTATGGCCGCGAGCAGGCGGCCGATCCGTCCACGCTGGGCAAAGTGCTGATCCACCACCACTTCCTGCAGGAATCCCAGACCAGGAGCCATATTGATGATGGAACGGCGGGGCGCACTCTCGTCTGCCCCCTCCACAATCATGGTAGCACTCATGGCCGAAGCACCGGCGCTGGTACCTGCGATTACAGCCCCCCGGGCCAGAGCAGCGTGCAGTGCCCCAGCCAGAGGGGTACCGCCCAGTATGCTGGTTAGACGCAACTGATCGCCGCCGGTAAGAAAAACCCCCGTCGCCTTATCCAGCAGCCGCAAGGCATCCTCCGAGCATGCTGCGGCACGGTCGGGCACATCCAGGTGAAAAACATCCGCCGCACCTAAACGATAAAACAGGCGGCTGTACTCCCGCCCCACCTCTTGGGGACTTTCTGTCGCCGTAGTGATTACCGCTAAGCGCGCCTCTTTTCCTCCCGCCAGAAGCAAGAACCGGCCCAGAATCTCACAGGGGCCGTCCTTGTCCTCGGCCCCACCGATGATCACCAGGGTTCCCTTAACCTTATCGCCCATGTCTAGCTCCCATCTCTTTCCTCTCACCACGGTCACTAGCTTCTACATAGACGGGAAAATTTATACAAAAAGAACCCCCTCACCCAGAAAAGCAGGGTGAGGGGGTTGGCTAGCTCTAAACTAAGCGCAGTGCAAATTCCGGACATACCGGGTTACAATAACCGCAGAGGATACACAGGCTGGTATCCACTTGTGCCCGTCCCTCCAGCAGGCTCAGGGCATGGTTAGGGCAGGTACGGACACAAGCACCGCAGCCGCGGCAGAAACCCAGCACAATGAGCCGTTTGCGCTTCTTGCTGGCGGCAGCAGCAAGCTCTGGGGAAACCGTACCATGTAAGAAGAGCTCCACGTTGTGCCTTAGTTCAGCCGAATCCACCATGCCTACGGCTATGGCGCTGATGCCAGAAAGGCTACGCACATACGCCATGGCCTCCGGGATCTCCTCAACCAGGTGCCCACCGGCCAGGGCCTTCATGGCGTAGAGCCCCTTTCCCTGGGCGGCAGCATAAGCGATGGCCGCCTCCATCTCTTCACGGGTGCCAGCCTGAATACCCCGTCCCAGCTTGTTGATCAAGGGAAAGATTATATCAATATCATCGCGTTCTGCTGCTATTCTCACCACCGGCACCGAGTGCGTGGATATACCCACCTGCCGGATGATACCCTTGGCCTTAAATTCCTGTAGACACTCCAGTGCCCCTGCACGCTCGGCAAACACTGCTGTGGTCACGCGTGCCGCGTGCAGGAGATAGATGTCGATATAGTCCGTCCCCAGCTCTTTGAGGGACTGTACAATGCTGGCTTGCATCTCAGCGTAGGTCTTCGCGGCAGATTTAGTGGCAATAACCAGACTGCTGCGGTCATGGTCAGCGATGGCCTGGCCCAAATACTCTTGAGTCTTATACATTTCGGCCGTATCAAAAAAATTGATGCCCAGATCGATGGCCTCTTTAAGCAACGCTACCGCTGCCTCTTGGCCTATGTTCTTTTGCACTGGCCCCAGGGGCAACACACCAAAGCACAGTTCCGTTACCTCCGGCCCCAACTGGCCAAGACGAACGCGTTTCACGTTGTACCTACCCCCTCTATCCCTACTCTTCTGACAGTTGGCGTTCCATGGTGGCCACCACGTTGTGTCCAACAAAGCACGGGACCATATAGGTAGTGGCCAAGCGCCAACCTTCCTGGCCCCACTTGTTTAGTTCTTCTTCCAGTAGCTCCGCCGTGCCCAAGATAAGCACCTTATACTCAAAACGCGGCACAGAGAATCCCTCCTTGTCTCGAGGATACCTTTCGCCCTGAACCAAGATATCTCCTGCAACCCCTTTGGTAGGCACTGGGCTCTAGCATGAGATTGCGTAAGGTCGTGGTTCAGCAAAATTTAGGATTGACGGACCCTGGATAGCGTGATAGAATTCGGTTAATCAAATAGTGCCCTTTAAGTCCGGTCCCGTGCGGCCGGTAAGGGAAACGCGACAAGTGTAGCCTGAACAGCATGGCGTGCGTAGCACATCCCTGCCGGTCCACCGGCAGGGATTTTTTCTGCCCTGATTACCCCATGAGGAGGGAATGAAGTGCTCAACTCCCAGGAAATTGAGGCTATCTTGCGTAAGACGGGCGTTTACAAACAAGGCCACTTCAAGTTTACTTCAGGACTACACAGCGACACCTACCTGGAAAAATTTCAACTCCTGCAGTACCCCAAGGTCACAGAGCTCCTGTGCCAGGAGCTGGCCAGGCGCACATCTCGGCTGAAACCAGATGTGGTTGTTGGTCCCGCTACCGGCGGTATCATTCTCGCTTACGAGCTGGCCCGTCAGTTGGGCTGCCGCTCCATCTTTACTGAGCGAGAAGAGGGTGCTATGGCCCTGCGCCGCGGCTTTAATGTGGCACCAGAAGAACAGGTACTGTTAGTAGATGATATTGTGACAACCGGCAGTTCAGTGCGAGAGGTGCTGGCTTGTCTGACCCAACATCAGGCCCAGGTAGTGGGCGTGGCTGCCCTGGTAGACCGGAGTGGCGGCAGGGTAACCTTCCCGGTGGAGTTTTACCCACTGCTGCAGCTCCATATGGCAGCCTGGGAAGCTGAGACATGCCCTCTTTGCCGCCGGGGACTACCTCTGGTAGAACCTGGCAGCCGCAACTTGAAGAAGTAAGCCCGTACAAAACCTATTAAATCCCGAAGGAGGTATGAATCATGAGAAAAACACTGGCCCTGGTAGCTGTCCTAGTATTAATAGCCACACTAGCCGTCGCTACAGGCGGTTGCGCCAACACCCAAACCGCCGGAGGCGGTGACGCACAAGACGTAATAAAAATCAAGTTCGGCCACAACCAAGACACCGCAAGCCCACAACATGTAGGCGCCCTGGCTTTTAAGGAAAGAGTAGAGGAGCTCAGCGGTGGTAAAATCCAAGTCACCATTTATCCCAACATGCTGTTGGGCCAGATGCGCGAGCAGGCGGAACAGGTCCAGAGTGGCAGCATAGAGATGACCAAACAGCCCGCCTCGGTTTGGAGTAACTTCGCTCCTGCTGTCCAGGCCTTCGACATTCCCTTCCTCTTCACCAATAACGATGCCATGTACGAGGTGGTAACGGGAGCGGTGGGTCAAGAGATCCTGAATACCTTCCACGACAAGGGCCTGATGGGCCTTGGCTACGAGTCCGGCGGCCTCAAAAACATGACGGCAAACTTCCCCATTAAGAGCCCAGCTGACCTGAAAGGCAAGAAGATGAGAGTGATGCCTGCTCCTATCTTGATCGAAACCTACAGGGCACTAGGGGCCAACCCAACGCCGGTAGAATACGGCGAGCTCTACAATGCCCTGCAGCAAGGTGTTGTGGACGGCCAGGAAAACCCCCTTCAAACCATCACCATGCTCAAGCTCTGGGAGGTACAACGACACCTCACCTTAACCCAGAACGGACCCATGCTCTACATTACCGCGGCCAACAAAGCTTGGTTTGAATCCCTCGCCCCAGAGTTGCAGCAGAACATCCGCGATGCCATGGCCTATGCCGATGAAGTAGAGTGGGCGGATCTTGCCCAAAACGAGGCCTCCTATCTTCAACAAGTAGAGGAAAACGGTATGGAAGTCTACTACCCTACGGCAGAAGAGCTGCAGTCCTTCCGCGCCGCCACCCAATCGGTAGTGGAATTCGTTGCCGATAAAGCGGGACAGGACATTGTGGATAAGCTGGTGGCTGCAGCGGCAGAAGCGAATAAGAAGTACGAGCAGTAGCCCTGCTGCTAAGGGGCTGGCAAACGCTAGCCCCTTAGCTAAGACAGAGAGGTGATGAGTCTATGCGCCAGTTGGGTGAACTTCTGAGACTCGCGGAAGAGGCATTTTGCGCCTTGGGTCTCTTGGGTGCAACCCTTTTGATGTTCTTGAACGTGGTCCTGCGTCACTTCTTCAGTTCCGGGCTGCCGTGGTCAGAAGAACTCATCCGCTACACTATAATCTGGATCACCTTCATTGGTATCGGCCTGGCGGCTCGGCGCGATGCCCACGTGGCTGTGGATTTCTTTGCCTACTACATGACCAAGAGACAGCAACGACTTCTCATAATAGCCGTGGACGTACTGTGCTTGATTTTTTCACTGTTGATGATTAAGTACAGCCTACAGATGGTCGGACAACAGTTCCTCAGCGGTCAAAAGTCCCCCGCGCTCCAAGTCCCTTTCTACCTCATCTATTTAAGTCTACCTATTGGTCTTTCCCTGGGTGTGCTGCGCTTCTCCCAGGATATCGCTAAGCGATTGGCAGAGAGGTGATACTATGCTAATTTTCCTCCTAGCCTTACTGCTGGCACTCCTTATGGGACGGGTCCCCATTTTCGTCGCCTTGGCCTTTGCTCCCTTGGCCACCTTGATGTTGTCAGGCGAGATTGCCCCCTCCGTAGCCGCCCAGCGCTTCTTCGCCGGGATCGATAAGTTTTCTCTTATGGCCATGCCCATGTTTATCTTTGCAGCAGACATCATGCGCGAGGGTGGCATCGCCAAGCGGCTTCTGGCCTTCACTAACAGTTTGGTAGGCTTCATGCGTGGTGGGCTGGCCCTTACCACTATGCTGGCCTGCACCTTCTTTGGCGCCCTCTCAGGCTCCAGTCCGGCCACAGTGGCTGCCATAGGCAGCCTCATGTACCCAGAGATGGTGGAGAAAAAGTATGACAAGGCCTTCGCTATTGGCCTCGTCACCGTCAGCGGCGCCGTGGCTATTCTAATCCCGCCCAGCATCACCATGATCGTCTACGGCACTGTGACAGGAGTCTCCATTGGGGCACTTTTTGTCGGCGGTATCGGTGCCGGCCTCCTTTTTAGCGCCGTTATTTTGGTTTACTCCTTCTATTACGCCATAAGAAACGGTCGCAAACCAGAGACGGAGTTTAGTGCACACGAAATCTGGCGCACCGGCAAGGACGCTCTTTGGTCTCTAGGAGTACCAATCATAATCCTGGGTGGCATTTATTCCGGAGTCTTTACCCCTACAGAAGCCGCCGGGGTTTCGGCAGTGTACGCCATCGCCGTCAGCATGTTTGTCTACAAAGAAATGACGTGGAAATCTCTTTACCAAACGGCACTGAACTCCGCCGTCACCTTAGCCGGAGTGATGATCCTGGTGGCCGGGGCTTCAGTGTTCGGCTGGGTACTGACGGTGGACGAGGTGCCGCAGCTTCTGGCTAACTCGCTCCTGTGTGAAAATGCCTCCCAGCTCCTCTTTTGGGTCAGGGTGAACTTTCTCTTCCTAATCGCCGGGATGTTCATGGACGGAACCG
>JAAYHG010000210.1 GCA_012735455.1 Bacillota bacterium | reverse complement strand
CTATGGGGCCAGGTACCGTGGGGACAGGGACGCAGTTTGGCTGATCCGCCGTGGAACAAGGGCAGACTATCAATGCTGCTCTTTCTCTGGGCGGTAAACCGATAGCGGTATTGCGTCTAAGTGAACGTGATTTGCGGCCGCGCCACAAGGGAGTGAGTCACCACACCCTTACCGCTCTTACGCGAGTAGCCCTTGGACGGGCCACGGCGGTCTTGCCCGAACTTACGGATCAAGCCTTCTTGAGGGTGGTGAAGCACCAACTGGACGAGAGCGGTGTCAGCACTCGCCACGACATTGTTACTGCATCCGGCTGCGAAGGGCTAGGTCTCTTGGCAAGGTTGAATCTCAGAGTCACTAGTATGGGACGTGGGCCGGAAGAAGATCCTGCTTTTTTCCTGGCCGCGGCAGCAGCTGGTCGGGTTGCGGCAGGTCTTGTCAGTGGAGATGGCGTTTGACAACTTGAGATAGGGTGTCGGCTTCCCTGAGCAGCTGCTCTAGGAAGGGCAGAAGGTCCTTTGCCTGCCCTTGAAAGACCAGTCCCCGACGGAAAAAAATGGTCTGCATGGTTTAACCTCCTGAATAAGATTCCCCCCTATTATTTATGCCTTCATGCTTAGGTTATGAGAGGTGGATAAAGATGAATTTGCGTGAAGAGACTCTAGCTCAAGAGGAAGTTTACCTGGGGAAAATATTTAAGGTGGAGCGTTCCCTCGTTCGGCTGCCTAACGGCATGGAAGCCTTTCGTGATGTGGTTCGTCACCCTGGAGCAGTTGCTATACTCGCACGCCCGAGTCTAGAGAGTGTTATTTTAGTGCGGCAGTTTCGCTATGCCACAGGGGAGGAACTGTGGGAGATACCGGCTGGGAAACTAGAGAAAGGCGAAAGCCCAGAGGTGTGTGCGGTGCGGGAACTGCAGGAAGAGACGGGCTACTCACCTGGGAAGCTGCGTAAACTGGCTTCCTTTTACACCGCACCTGGTTTTTCTTCTGAGTTTATGTACCTTTATGAGGCGTGGGATCTCGTGCCACAAGCGGGACAGACGGATCCTGATGAGTTTGTCGAGGTACACAAGGTCTTGCTACAGGATGCTCTAGCCTGGATAGAAGAGGGACGGATCCGCGACGCCAAGACCTATGTTGGTCTCCTGCTGGCAGCCCGAGAGAAGTAGCGGTATACTGGCCTTCCCCCCTGCATATGGTTGAAAGAAGGATTTCGAGGGGGGATTATGATGCGCGCCACGCAGTGGGAGGAGGACCTGGCGCAGCATGTCAGGAGGCACCTCGGTATTTACTTTTTTGTTATTCTACTGTTTGCGGTGGGGGTTGTGTTTGGTGCCCTGGCGGTGAAAACGCTTACCACTGAGCAAAAGGCTGAGCTCATAGACTATCTGATCCTGTTGCTACAGGACGTTTCGGAACCAACTGCGTATAAAGGTCAAGAGCTGGCGACGCATACGGTGTGGTCCAACCTCAAGGGCGTGGCCCTCATCTGGTTCAGCGGGCTTACAGTAGTAGGCTTACCTTTGGCATTGGTGCTGCTATTTACCAAGGGTTTTACCAGTGGGTTTACAGTGGGCTTTCTGGTGGATGAGATCAACTGGCGTGGTCTCCTGGTGGCTGGCGCTGCCGTATTGCCACAAAGCCTGCTTACTGTGCCAGCCATTGTCCTATCTGGCGCAGGAGCGGTTTGCTTCTCCGTCTGCGTGGTGCAGCAGCGGCTACTCAACCGCCGCGCCCAGGGGCCGTTGCCGCTTTTTAGCTATGGTCTTTTCTTGTTCGTAGCAGGTGCGGCTGCAGTGGTGGCAGGACTCGTGGAGGCTTATATTACTCCGGTATTACTAAAAGGAGTGATGAATTGGGTTTTGTAACGCCAGCACCGGCTGCCTAGCCTCAGTGTGCGCGGCGTGGACAAGCCATGAAGTGATGCTTAAAGGGATGATGAGATGAACATAAATGAGGAAAAGCCGAGCCTAAAGGACCGAAGCGATATTGACGACTTCTTGGTGTATCTTAAGGTTGAACGGGGTTTAGCAGCAAACACGGTAATAAGTTACCGGCGTGATTTAGAAAAGATGGCTAGTTACATACATGCTCAGGGAGAAGAGCTACGTAAGGCAAGAACCGTTACACTCCTGGCCTACTTCCACGAACTGGCCCGAGAAGGGTTAAGACCGGCCAGCATCGCCCGTGCACAAGCAGCAACACGCAGTTTCTATCACTTCTTGTGCCAAGAGGGGCGAGTAAAAGAAAATCCGGCGATGGAACTTGTTCGACCGAAAGGTGCGCAGCGCCTGCCGCGCAGCCTGGGGCAAGATGAGGTGGCAGTGCTTATTGAGCAGATTTGCGGTTCTAGCCCTGCCGATCTCAGGGACCGGGCGATGCTGGAGCTGATCTATGCTTGTGGCCTGCGCGTATCGGAGCTTGTTGGCCTTAATCTGGGAGATGTTCACCTGGAGGAACGCTATGTCCGTTGCCTGGGTAAGGGTGGGAGGGAACGCATTGTCCCTTTAGGAGAACAAGCCGCTGCCGCCCTTCAGCGTTACCTGAAGGGTGGGCGGGGCAAACTCCTTCGCAACCGGCGCGAACAGGGGCTATTTCTAAATCAGCGCGGCCGGCGGCTGACCCGTCAGGGTTTCTGGCTCTTACTGAAGAAGTACGTTCAGAAAGCCCGGCTTCCCGCTAGAGTGAGTCCGCACACACTGCGACACTCTTTCGCTACTCATCTCTTGGAAAACGGGGCGGATCTAAGGACTGTACAAGAACTCTTGGGGCATAGAGACATAAGCACCACCCAGATTTATACTCAGGTTACAGTAAACCGTCTTATTGAGGTGTATCGACGCAGCCACCCCCATGGGCAGGAGTAGGATGGGAATTTAAGGAGGGTTCTGGTGACGAGTACGGCCATAGTTATAGTGCTGGACAGCGTTGGCGTGGGTGAATTACCCGATGCCAAGAATTATGATGACGAAGGCAGCAATACCCTGGGTAACGTAGCTGCTGCTTTAGGTGGACTAGAGCTCCCCAACTTAGGGCGGTTGGGGTTAGGTAACATTGTACCTATTGTGGGGACAGAGCCTGTGGTGTCCCCTGCGGCAGCCCATGGCCGGATGGCTGAGAAATCTCCAGGCAAGGATACCACCACTGGTCATTGGGAGCTAATGGGGCTGGTGCTGGTACGTCCTTTCCCTATCTACCCGCAGGGCTTTCCGCCCGAGGTTATCAGAGCGTTTGAGCAGGAAGTTGGACGATGTGTACTAGGTAACAAGGTGGCATCTGGGACAAAGATCATTGAGGAACTGGGGCTGGAACATCTGGCAACGGGTTACCCTATAGTCTATACTTCGGCTGACAGTGTCTTTCAGATTGCTGCCCACGAGGAAGTAATTCCTCTTAGCGAACTGTATCGGATGTGTACTGTTGCCCGTCGCATTCTGCAGGGGGAGCATTCTGTAGGCCGGGTGATTGCGCGGCCCTTTGTGGGTCGGCCCGGTAGCTTCAAGCGTACGGCCAACAGGCGTGACTACTCGCTTCCACCCCCTGCACCAACGGTGTTGGATAAGGCGTTGAGCAGTGGATGCCGGGTTCTTGGTATTGGCAAGATCGGCGATATTTTTGCCGGTCGGGGGCTGACCACTACCTGGCCGACGAAAGACAACACCCAAGGGCTGTCACTCTCTCGTATGGCGGTAGTTAGTCGCGAGTGGGACCTCGTCTTTACGAACTTGGTGGACTTCGATATGCTCTACGGGCACCGAAACGATCCGCATGGTTTCGCCCGTGCTTTGATGGAGTTTGATGCCGCGCTGCCGGATCTCTTGTCTGCCTTAGGCCCACGAGATGTTCTTTTTATTACTGCCGATCACGGCTGTGACCCCACAACCGCCAGTACAGACCACACCCGGGAGTATGTACCCATTTTGGCCTACGGGGCTCGGGTGAAGCCGGTAGACCTGGGAATCCGTTCTACTTTTGCGGATCTGGGGGCAACAGTGGCAGAGCTACTGGGCGTGCCATGGGCAGGACCGGGTAAGAGCTTTTGGTCGCTGTTGATTGCAGCTTAGGTAAAGAAGGAGCTGAAGTTAAATGACACAATCCTTGAAAGCGAGGGTACAGGAAGCAGCCCGTTTTGTGCAGGAACTGCGAGAAATCCGACCGCGAGTAGGGCTTATCCTGGGCTCGGGTTTGGGAGGTGTGGCCAGCGAGATCGAGGAGCCACTCACCGTACCCTATGCTAGTATTCCTCACATGCCCGTATCTACCGTGGAGGGCCACGCGGGACAGTTGGTGTTAGGTAAGTGGGCTGGGCAGGAGGTAGTTTCGTTCCAGGGTCGTTTCCACTGTTACGAGGGTTACTCAATGGAGGAAGTAACCTTCTCTGTTCGCTTAGCTAAGGCCTTGGGGGTAGAGGTCTTGGTACTCACCAACGCGGCAGGTGGTATCAGTCCCAACCTGAATCCTGGTGACATCATGCTCATCACCGATCACATCAATTTTATGGGTACAAACCCCTTAATAGGTCCTAACGATCCCGAACTAGGCCCCCGTTTTCCCTCCCTTACCCCTCCCTATGACGAAGAGCTGGGGAGGCTTGCTCGTAAGGTTGCACCTGGTTTGGGCATCGACTTGAAGGAGGGTGTCTACGTAGGTGTGACTGGCCCCAGTTTTGAGACTCCGGCAGAGCTAATGGCGTTTCACCGGCTAGGAGCAGATGCGGTGGGGATGTCCACGGTACCGGAAACCATCGTTGCGCGCCATGCCGGACTTAAGGTGCTGGCGTTTTCAGTTATAACCAACAGTGCCCGCGGCCACGCCCATGAAGTTGCGCAACACGGTAACGTGCTCAACGTGGCGGCTGAGAGTGGTCCGCGCCTTGCCCGGCTTTTGGCGATTATCCTGGGACAGATCTAACAGCCTCTGATGAATTGTGTAATGTCATCCTGGATAACCTAGCTCCTGTAAAGAGGAAAGGAAGGGAGATTCAGGATGACTAAGAGAAGACTAGCCTCAATCGCGGCAGCTCTCGTGTTGGTTTTCCTGGTTACAATCCTAACAGCAGGGGCAGCCAGGGCCCAAGACCTGGAAACAAGTGCAGTAAGCGTGGTTCTCTTGGATCCACTGTCAGGCAAGGTTCTTTTCGAAAAAAACCCCCATGAGAAGAGAGAACCGGCCAGCGTCACCAAGGTCATGACCTTGCTCATGGCTATAGAAGCTGTGCGAGATGGCAAGATCAGCCTGCAGGACGAGGTGATCACCTCTGCCAATGCCCGGGCGGAGAGCGATACGGATGGTTCAGTGGTCTTTCTCGAACTTGGTGAAAAGCGTACGGTGGAGGAACTCCTCATTGGTATTGCTGTAGGATCCGGGAACGATGCCTGCGTGGCTTTGGCCGAGCATATCGCTGGGAGCCAGGAGAAGTTTGTGGAGTTGATGAACCAACGCGCCCAAGAACTGGGGATGCAAAACACCCACTTTACCAACTGCCATGGCATGCCCGAAGAGAATCATTACACCAGTGCTTACGATTTGGCCCTTGCCGCTCAGGAAGCAGTGAAGCACCCCGAAATACTCAAGTATACTTCCATTTATGAATACAGGTTTAAAGAAGATCCACCTGTTGTGCTCTGGAACACCAACAAGCTTCTGGCATGGTATGAAGATGTGATAGACGGACTCAAGACAGGCTGGACCCAAAAGGCAGGCTACTGTTTAGCTGCCACGGGAAAAAAGAACGATTTCCGTCTCATCGCTGTTGTTCTTGGTTGCCCGGTACCGCGTAGCCATTTTCAAGAGGCAATTAAGCTCTTAAACTACGGCTTTGCTAACTATACCTCTCTCATGGTGACAAAGGAAGGAGAAGCAAAGAAGGTACTGCCTGTTCTCCGGGGGTTGCGGCAGGAAGTGGAGCTCATTACCGCATCCGCCCTTTCTGTGACCATTCCCAAGGGCGAAGAAGATACCATAACTTACGTGGTTAATGCAGAACAAGAACAGCTGACTGCTCCTGTGGCTAAGGGGACACCGCTAGGCCAGCTGGTAGCATTCAAAGATGGTGAAATAGTAGGCCAGGTAGATCTCGTAGCAGCAGACGACATACCGGCCATTGGTTGGCGTGGGCTCCTAGGCAGGGTTATAACGTACTGGTTTGTGCCACCAGAAAGCGGTAGATAGCCTTTCTCAGCCGGGCTAAGCCCGGCTTTTTTGTGGTTGATACATAACTAAAAGCAGGGAAAGGAGCTGGAGAGGGCGAATAAATGGTAAATAATGAAAAAAGTACCAAACGCAGGGAGGGAGACCGGTGGGCGTGGGGCTTAGCTATCGTGGATCATGCCTGGTTGCGGCACTAAGTGGAGATTTGGATGTTGCTACCGTTCCGAAGGTACGACGGCACTTAGAAGCTGCCCTGGCTCGCCCAGGAACAGCGAAAGTGGTATTGGACCTTGCCGCTGTTAGTTTCATGGACAGTTCCGGCCTAGGATTGATCTTGGGCCGTTACCGCGAGCTTAGCGAGCGTGGTGGCAGTATGGCTATCTCCGGGGCCAAGTCTCAAGTGCAGCGTGTCTTACAGCTTTCTGGCATAGGGAAGATCATGCCTGTCACCAGTACAGTTGAAGATGCTATAAAACAAGTGGGAGGGGAGAGTTAGGGTGAAAGACAACGAAATGCACCTTGAGTTTCCTAGCCGCCCCGAAAACGTTGCCTTTGCCAGGGCAACTGTGGCGGCTTTTGCTAGCCAATTGGATCCAACCCTGCCGGAGGTTGCGGATATCAGCACTGCCGTTTCCGAGGCTGTTACAAACGCTGTAGTACATGCTTATCCAAACGGAGAAGGGTCGGTGCGTGTGCATGTGCGGCTAAGTGGGCGCACAGTAAAGATTGAGGTTGTTGATCATGGGGTCGGCATTGCCGATACTGCGAAAACAAAACAAGAACTAGATGAAAGAATGGGGATCGGGTTGTCTCTAATGGAAGCCTGTATGGATCTGGTTGAGCTCAGCTCCGAACATGGTGGCACCCGCGTTTACATGGAAAAAAAACTGGGTGTGCAGGGGAGCTGCCCGGATGACTGACCAGTATATAAACATAGACTTGCCAACTCGAGAGACAGTGGACCAGGAGATCACACAAGAGCTGATAGCCAAGGCACGGGCCGGGGACAAGGAAGCCCGCGATCAGCTAATAAACAATAACCTGCGCTTGGTGGTAGGGATAGCGCGTCGTTTTTGTGGGCGGGGTTACGACTTCGAGGACCTCTTCCAGATCGGTACCATTGGTCTTATGAAAGCAGTGGACAAATTCGACCTCAGCTTTGGCGTTCAGTTTTCTACCTACGCGGTTCCCATGATAGTAGGAGAAATCAGGCGCTTCTTGCGCGATGATAGCCCTATCAAGATAAGCCGTTCCTTAAAGGAAACTGCGCTACGTGCTCGCCGCGTCAGTACCATGTTAGGTCAACGTCTAGGACGGGAACCCACACTGAGTGAAATAGCTGCTGAAATTGGGGTAACGTCAGAAGACTTGGTCTTGGCCTTAGAAGCAATGCAGCCCCCCACTTCGCTTTCGGATCCTATCTATCAAGATGAGGGTACAGCCATCAATCTAGAGGACCAGCTGGGCGAAGAAAAAAGCGAGGAGCTCCTAGATCATGTTCTCTTGGGGCAAGTTATAGAACAACTGGCACCGCGGGAGAAGCGGATAATACGCGAACGTTTTTTTACCGACAAGACTCAAACCGAGGTAGCGGCAGAGCTAGGACTTTCTCAGGTACAGATCTCACGGTTGGAAAAACAGATCTTGCGTAAAATAAAACGTCTCATGGAAAGCGGTTAGGACCGCTTTTTTTGTATGCCTTTTTCGTATGGCAGGAATACTAGACTAAGCCATGAGGTGACACTAGCTAGGAGAGCGTCCTCCAAGGTGTCAAGTAGTATGTCAAAGAAGGGTGGTGGCAGCAGGGAACTGAGCGACTATCTACTCGCAAAAAATATCTAGGAGGTATTTATATTAATGACTGTCGTTAAGGTAATAGAAGTCGTGGGCGAGTCTAAGGACAGCTGGGACGCGGCAGTACGCGATGCGGTGAAACAAGCGTCGAAAACAGTGCGCAATGTTACCGGAGTAGAGGTTTATAACCTTACTGCCAACTGCATGGATGGTCAGGTGATTGAGTACAAAGCCAACTGCAAAATCGCCTTTCCTGTAGATGGGACAAGTTAGGGGGCACCAGGGTGCCTCCCTTTTCTAACCAAAACTGGAAAATGCATAAGCTAAGGTTCTAAGGAAAAACTAGGAGAGGGGTACGAAGGTGGCCACGAAAGAAAAGACCATAGATCAAGAACAGTATAAGTGGCGAGTACAGCGAAAAAAACCCAAGCCGGCCGTGCTGAGGAACACAATCATGGCTTTCCTGGTAGGTGGCTTGATTTGTACCTTGGGCCAAGGAGTGTTGGTTTTCTTTCAGTCTTTGGGTATGTCCATGAAGGAGGCTGCTGGCCCTACGGCCAGCGTCATGGTGTTTCTAGGGGCATTCTTAACCGGGCTCGGCGTCTATGACGACATTGGGAAAGTGGCCGGGGCGGGTTCTGTGGTGCCTATTACCGGTTTTGCCAATTCCATGGTCTCTCCTGCCATGGAGTTCAAACGTGAGGGTTTTGTTACCGGTGTAGGTGCGCGCATGTTTCAGGTTGCAGGGCCGGTGCTCGTCTATAGTACTGTGACTTCTATTGTGATAGGTATTGTTTACTGGCTTACAAGGTTGTGGGAGGCTCGCTTGTGACAGGCAGCAAGAAGCTAGGCAAACAGACTTATGTGTTCAGTCGACCATTGCCTATCTTGAGCACGGCCAGTGTTGTTGGTCGCAAGGAGGGCGAGGGCCCTCTGGGAGAATACTTTGACGAGGTTATTACCGACCCGCTATTCGGCGAGAAGAGTTGGGAAAAGGCGGAATCGAAAATGGTGCGCGAGGCCGTAGACATCGCCTTGGGTAAGATCAACGCCTCATATGGGGATCTGGACTTCATGTTTGGCGGTGACCTTCTCAACCAGCTAATCGCTTCCAATTTTGCCGCGCGCGATTTGCCAGTGCCCTTCTACGGGTTGTTTGGTGCTTGTTCCACCTTTACTGCAGCGCTTTCTTTGGCTGGAATTGCCCTGGATGGTGACTTCGCTGACAAGGTTCTGGTTACATCTTCCTCGCATTACCAGACGGCAGAGCGACAGTTCCGTTTCCCGACAGAACTGGGGGTGCAGCGCAAACCTACTGCGCAGTGGACAGTCACTGGGGCAGGGGCGGCTATTATCGGCAGCAGTGGTTCTGGTGCCTGCCTTACGTGTGCCACTGTTGGCAGGGTGGTGGACATGGGAATAACAGATGCTAATGATATGGGGTCTGCCATGGCACCTGCTGCTACAGAGACTATCAAGCAGCACTTTGAGGATACTGGCCGCACTCCAGATTATTACGATGTTATTGCCACTGGAGACCTGGGCTGCCTCGGCAAGGCCTTAGCCGAGGAGATGCTGAGTGAGTTGGGCTACGATATGAGCAAAAACTATACCGACTGTGGTGTAATTATTTTCACCCCCGACCAAGATGTGCATGCTGGTGGGAGTGGTTGCGGGTGTAGCGCCACAGTGTTTGCGGGGTACTTTTACAGCAGCCTATTGAACGGAGACTACCATAAGCTACTCCTTGTGAGCACAGGGGCTTTGCTTAGCCCGACGTCTACACAGCAAGGCGAGTCTATACCCTGTATTGCCCATGCAGTGGCTATAGAAAAGGTGTAGGAGGGCCTGCAGTGCAGTATTTGATGGCTTTCTTAGTGGGAGGGGCAATTTGTGCCGTGGGCCAACTGCTTATGGATTTGACCTCACTTACCTCGGCCCATATCCTAGTCCTTTTTGTCTCAGTAGGGGCCGTGCTTAGCGGTCTTGGGATATATGAACAGCTGGTAGAACTAGGTGGCGCCGGAGCCACAATCCCGCTTACTGGCTTTGGGCATGCCATTGTCTCAGGGGTGTTTGAAGAGATTGAGGCCAAAGGGGCTGTGGGAATTCTGAGCGGGGTTTTCAAGAACACCAGTATGGGGTTAGCGGCCGCGGTGTTCTTTGGTTTTGTTATGTCTATTCTTTTCAACCCGAAAGGCTAGGAGGCGCTGTGCGGGGTGGAGCTAAGGCGCAGACTAGAGGAGAATCTGGACTACCTGCGTGAGGAAATGGGGCTGGGCGAGAGTCTCGACGTCGTCAGTAGACATATTTCCGTAGGTGGTCGGGAAGCAGCCCTGGTTTTTATCGATGGGTTTGCCAAGGACCAGGTGCTGCTGCGTATTCTCCAGATACTCCAGGGCCTTCCCCGGGAGAGGTTGGCCCCTTCACCCATAAAGAAACTGCTGGCCAGTTACATCGGCTATATCGAAGTTGAAACCATTTCTTCTTTGGAGGATATACCTAAGACGGTGTTAGCTGGGCCGGTGGTGCTCATTATTGATGGCGAGCGAGAAGCCATCGCTATTGATGCCCGTGAGTATCCGGCCCGTGGGCCAGAAGAGCCTGATATCGAGCGCGTGACGCGCGGTTCCCGGGACGGATTTACCGAAACGCTGGTGTTTAATACAGCACTGATACGTCGCCGTATCCGTGACCCGAAGCTGCGGGTGGAATTGCAACAGGCAGGAAAACGATCCTTGTCCGACATTGCGGTTGTTTATATCAAAGATGTAGCGGATCCGGGTTTGGTGACACTCCTCAAGGAGCGCCTCAAAACCATAGATATCGATGGTTTGCCTATGGCAGAAAAATCCGTGGAAGAGTTTCTAACGCTAGGCACCTGGAATCCCTTTCCCCAAGTCCGCTATACCGAACGGCCTGATGTGGCGGCGGTGCACATTCTCGAAGGGCATGTTCTAATCTTGGTGGACACCTCGCCAAGCGCCATAATCGCACCGGCTACATTATTTCATCACCTGCAGCACGCGGAAGAGTTTCGGCAAAATGCCTTGGTGGGGGCTTATCTGCGGTGGATCCGTTTCTTTGGCATTACTGCTTCTCTTATTG
>JAAYHG010000209.1 GCA_012735455.1 Bacillota bacterium | reverse complement strand
GTTCTATAGAGGGATTGGCAGAAACATCTTGGGCGGAGAGGGTGAAACAGATGTTTTTTCCGCTGTTGTGGCTCGGGACAGCGCTACTGGCATTCTTAGCCTGGATTAATACCAAATTAATCTTGGAGGATTTGGCCGAGATCCGCCAATTGTTACGTGGGGAGGTGGTGGATCCGGCAGGGGCAGTAAGACAAGGAGGGGCACAGGAACAAGAAGGTTTGGCAGGAAGAAGCAAAGCGGGAGAGAACTAGTCTCCGAGGAAAGAAAAGGGGGCGGAGGAACATGTCCAGGTCCGTGGTCACTGCTGAAAGAGCCTGGTTCGAGCTCGAGAATAAGCTTAGGGAGTGGGGAGCAGACCTGTGTGGCGTAGCCGATCTCACCGGTTTGGTACCCAAACCGTACCAAGAGCTGACTCGGGGTATCAGTCTGGCAGTTAAGCTCTCGGATGTGATTGTAGATGAGCTTCTAATCGGTCCGACACTCACCTACTATCAACACTATGAAACGGTTAACCAGTTGTTGGACCAGATTGCGCACCGTCTGTCTCGGGAGTTAGAAAAACGGGGTGCTCGGGCTTTGCCGGTTCCGTCTTCCCAGGTTGTGGATACTGAGAACTTGCGCGGGCTGTTCCAACACAAGACCGCCGCTACCCGGGCGGGCCTAGGCTGGATCGGCCGCAGTGCCCTTCTGGTAACCCCTGAGTTCGGACCTCGGGTGCGCTTGGCTACAGTAATTACCGACCTTCCCTTGCCTGTAGGAGAGCCCATTGTTGAGAGCCGGTGCGGGGAATGTCACGCCTGTCTAGACGCCTGCCCTGGGGGTGCTGTAGTGGGAGAAAAGTGGGCCTTAGGGAAAGCGCGGGAGGAGATATACAATGCCCGCCGCTGTCTGGACTGGAAAGCAGAGCACTACCGGCATATAGCTGGCGGTAAGGTGTGTGGGGTTTGTGTGCGAGTCTGTCCTTGGGGGAAATCCGGACGGACCGATGTGCCCTAATACTCTAGACGTACTGAGTAAGGGTTTGGTTACGGGGTAATCACAGGATAAGGAGACGGCGTATGAAAAGGAAGAAGATGACCCTGTACAATGTCATCTTTCCCCTCTGGATCGTAATATTTATACCACCCATTGTATTCGGGGTGCTTCTGGGTAACCTGGTGATTGACGCTGCGGTTATACTGTTAGCGCTTAGATTTGCGGGCTGGGAACTGGAGCGGCCACAGCTGGTGGTTTTAGTCCTCAAGACCTGGGGTTTGGGTTTTCTGGCAGATATCATTGGGGCGCTAGTCTTGATAGGTCTGATGGCCACCGGGTGGATAGAGGCCTGGCTAGATCCCATGTACCTTTTCTCTATCTGGGACAGTGCCGCTGCTGTTTTGACCTACCTGGCGGTTATTGCCTTGGCCGGTGTCATTATCTACTGGGGTAACAAGCGCTTTGCTGTAGCAGCGGGCGCACCGCCAGAGGTGGCATACAAGGTTGCCCTGGCCATGGGAATTGTAACAGCGCCTTGGACTTTTCTTGTTCCCACAGCACTGTTTAAGGGCTGGCTATATTAAGGAACGGGGAAGAAGAATCTGAAAGCAAGGCTCTTGGGTGTTCCCATGCCACGATTAGGGAGTTACCCGGCGGAGCTTTCGTCCATAGATGTTACTTAGGGTATCATACGAGCGTTGCGGTCGGGGTTCTCACCGCGAGCGACTTAGAGCAACAACTATCGAGCGCATTCCCAAGTATTTCCTGGGAAATAAAGTCAGTATCCTTCCGGCAGCAGAAAGCGCCAGGGCTTTGCCGCCCATTCTTCCGCGTAGTCCACATTGATACGGGGTGTCGTGACGATGTCCGCGGGGTTTATGTTCCGCCCGGAGAGAATAAAGAGCTCGTCGCCCGTTAAGTCCAGGCCGTACTGCTCTTTGGTTATGCCCAGCGCCTGACAGAGCTTGCCGGGGCCGTTGGTTAACCGGCGCAGCTTGTGGGGATTAGACATGACCTTTGTGGTTTCTTCAGGGCTAAGTCCACGACGACGGGCCATCATCCCTACACCCTCTACTGGCTCGATGGCACGGATCAGCACTGCTTGTGGCACCCCTTCCTGAGCTGCTACGACGTTGAGGCAATAATACATGCCATAGATCAGGTAGATATAGGCATGCCCGGCCGGACCGTACATGGCCCGAGTGCGCGGCGTAGGCCGCCCGCCGTAAGAATGGGCGGCTTTATCTTCGGGTCCCATGTAGGCCTCGGTTTCCACTATGTAGCCTGCAGCGCGACCCTCGGGCGTGACGTGTACTAAGAGCTTCCCGAGGAGATCTGGTGCCAACTCTGTGGCAGGCCGGCCATAAAAACTGCGTAATAGTTTATTCATCTTTTTCACCAACCTTTAGGTGCTTAACCCTATTATACCGCCAGCGGCGGAGAAAAAGAGCCCCGCCCCAAAAACTAGGGCAGGGCTATGGTAAGGCTTTTTCTCTACAGTCCCTTCACGATCTTTCCTTCTTTGATTACTCCTTTGACGTTGCGAACGGCTGTGATATCCGCTAGGGGGTCACCGGACAGCACTACTACGTCAGCGATCTTGCCTGGTTCTAGTGTTCCCACCTTGTCTGATATACCTAAAAGCTCCGCACTGCTGCGGGTGGCTGTCTCTAGTGCCTGCATGGGGCTCATACCGTTCTCTACCATGAGCTGCAGTTCAAAGGTATTGGCGCCGTGTTCATTGAAGGGGGTTCCGGCGTCGGTACCGAAGGCAATCCTAATGCCAGCAGCCAATGCCTTGCGGAAGCTAGCCATGTGTGCATCAATAACCGCCTCCGTTTTTCTGACCGCATAGTCAGGAATCCCTGCGGCGCGCCCCTTCTGGACGATCCAGTAAGGGGCTACTAGGGTGGGCACCAAGTAGGTACCGCGTTCCAGCATGAGTTCGATGACCTCGTCGTTTAGGAAGATACCGTGTTCGATAGATGTGATTCCGGCGAGAACTGCGTTCTTGATGCCCGTGGTGCCTTGGGCATGGCTGGCGGTGCGACGTCCGGCTTTGTTTGCTTCCTCGACTCCAGCCTTCAGTTCCTCGTAGGTGAACTGTGGTGAGCCAGGTTCTACTCCGGGGGTCATTACGCCGCCGGTGGCCATGAGCTTAATCACATCGGCCCCCGCCCTAAGT
>JAAYHG010000208.1 GCA_012735455.1 Bacillota bacterium | reverse complement strand
TTCCAGGGTAATTGATTAGCTACTCCATCCCGTAGTTGGCCATCGAACACAAAAACAGGAGTGTAATAAGGGATGAACTGGAAACAAGAATATCAACAGAAATTAATGTCCGTTGAGGAAGCTGCCGGGTTGATCAAGTCGGGGGACAGAGTATGGATGTCTCCGGTATGCAGCATGCCAATTCAATTTGGTGATGCACTAGCCGCCCGCTATAAAGAATTGGAGAATGTTACGGTCATTAGCGGATTGTTAATGCACCCATGGGGTTTCCTGAAGGGCGAATGTAAAGGACATATCAATTACGAAAGCTTCTTTCTAGGCCCAATCGAACGCAAGTTCATGCCACAGGGCAACATCAAGGCTACAACTGTTCAGTTTTCACGTATTGAACAGTACACCATCGATAGGATAAAACCCAGTGTGTCTGTCTTTGAGGTTTCACCACCGGATGAACGAGGTTATATGAGTTTTGGCCCCTTGGGGACCTTTAATGGTGCCCTTGCGGCACAACTTGCCGAGAAAGTGATTGTGCAGGTCAACAAAAAGGTGCCGTATGTATACGGTGGTGCCGAAAGCTTTATTCATGTCTCACAGGTAGATCACATTTGTGAAGCTGATCATGAGATTCCCGTGCTTCCCAACCCACCGCTCACCGACGTTGATAGAAAAATAGGCGAGTATATTGCTGAACGTGTTCCCGATGGTGCCTGTCTGCAACTTGGTATTGGCGGTGTGGCTAACGCAGTTGGTGAACTGCTAGTGGATAAAAAAGACCTTGGTGTACACACGGAAATGTTTGTGGATTCCATGGTTACTCTGGCTAAAAAAGGCGTTATTAATTGCAGCAGAAAGAATTTCCACCCTGGTCGGATTACCGCTGGTTTTGGCATTGGCTCCAAGGAGCTATACGATTTTATGGACAGAAACCAGCTAATTGAAACCTACCCCATTTGGAAAATCACAGACCCATATACAATCGCGCAAAACGATAATTTCGTTTCCATCAATTCCTGCTTGACAGTGGATATCACTGGTCAGGTAGGTTCAGAAGCACTGGGCTTTAACCAATTCAGCGGCACTGGTGGCCAACTGGATTTCGTCCGGGGTGCGGCTTTGTCTAAGGGCGGTATGTCTTTTATAGCACTGCCGTCTACAGTAACCAGGAAGGACGGTACCTTAATCAGCAAAATCGTGATCAGTTTTGAACCTGGCACAGCTGTAACCACACCCAGAACCGATGTACAGTATATTGTAACTGAATATGGCGTGGCAGACCTCAAGGATAAGAACTTCCCTGACCGCGCCAAAGCATTGATTGCCATAGCGCACCCTGATTTTCGTGACCAATTGAGATTTGAAGCTGAGAAAGTAGGGGTTTTGTACTAAGAACAGGTCATGTGCTATGGGGGACACAAGATACTGAGCTCACGTTCAACTCAAGTCTCTCATTTCTTGAAAACCTGCTGCTTGTTGCAGCTGGTAATTATAACAGGAGGTGTGCAGTAAATGGATTTTCGTTTAAGTGAAGACCTGGAACTGTGGCGTAATACAGTGCGGGAATTTACCGAAAAAGAAGTTGCACCCTATGATGCGGAAATGGATGAAGCCAACGATCTGAACTGGGACATCATCCGCAAGATGAGCGAAGCCGGTATGTTCGGTATTCCTTTCCCCGAAGAGTACGGCGGATCCAACATGGGATCCGTAGCCGCGGCCATCACTACTATGGAATTGGCCCGGGGATCAGCAAGCGTTGCCTTAACCCTGGATGCCCATTGGTTGGCTACTGAGCCAATTGCCCTTTTTGGCACCGAGGAACATAAGAAAAAATACTTGCCTGACTTGGCCACTGGTAAAAAGCTGGCTGCTTTTTCCCTCACTGAGCCTGGTGCCGGTTCTGACGCCGCTGCCATTACAAGTACGGCCGTAAAAGATGGCGATGAATGGGTTCTTAACGGAACCAAGGCTTGGGTCACCAACGGTGGTGCGGCTGATGTCTACCTCCTAGCAGTGAAAACCGACCCGACTAAAGGAGCACGTGGAATTTCCACCTTTATCGTAGAAAAAGGCACACCTGGTTTTATCATTGGTAAGAAAGAAGACAAGATGGGTTGTCGTGGGTCAGTGCAAACCGAACTAGCCATGGACAACTGCCGTGTACCTGCAGCCAGTCTTCTGGGGAACGAAGGAGAAGGCTTCAAGATAGGCATGACAACCTTGGACTTCGGCCGCGTCTGTGTTGGAGCCATAGGGGTAGGATTGGCCCAAGCTGCTATGGAGAGGGCCGCCCGCTATGCAAATCAACGCCAGGCTTTTGGCGGACCACTAGCCAAACTGCAGGCTGTTCAGTTTAAGATAGCCGACATGGCTATGGGTATCGAAGCCGCGCGACTCTTAGTATATTACAGTGCTTGGCTGAGAGATCAAGGAAAGAGGTATACTAAGGAAGCAGCCATGATCAAAGTGGTTGGCGCAGAAGTAGCCATGAGTGCAGCCCGCGAAGCCATCCAGATCTTTGGTGGCAATGGCTATTCCCGCGAATATCCAGTGGAAAGATTACTTCGGGATGCCAAACTCATGGAGATCGGAGAAGGTGCATTAGAAGTTCTGCGCATGGTCATTGGTACAACTGTTCTGAGAGAATTTGCTTAAGTATGGGGTGGGCTTATTGCATATAGTTGTCTGCATTAAACAAGTCCCCAAGACGCTGGATGTTCGCGTCGATCCAGTCACCCACAACCTGATACGCGAAGGTACGGAATGTGAAGTTAATCTGTTCGATTTACACGCCCTGGAAGAAGCTTTGCTGCTGAGGGAAAAGCTTGGGGGTAAAGTCAGCGTAATTAGTATGGGCCCCCTGCAGGTGAAAGAAGCACTACGTAAAGCCCTGGCTATGGGAGCGGATGAATCCTATCTGATATCCGACCGGGCTTTCGGCGGAGCCGATGTCTTGGCCACAACCTATACATTGGCCCAGGCAATAAAAAAGCTACAACCGGTGGATCTGATACTGTGCGGACGCCATGCTGTGGATGCTGACACCGGGCAAGTGGGGCCGGAGCTGGCAGAACGCTTAAGTCTACCACAGGTGACCATGGTAAAGAAGTTGGAGTGCGATGGTAGCCGGATCACAGCTTGGAGGGAATGTGAAGAGGGGACCGCTGTCTGGGAGCTACCGCTCCCGGCAGTGGTCACCGTAGGCAAAGAAATCAACAAACCCCGCTACCCGACACCTATCGGTATCATTCGATCCGGCAAGAAGCCCATCACTGTTTGGGG
>JAAYHG010000019.1 GCA_012735455.1 Bacillota bacterium | reverse complement strand
GTCTTCAAAGGCACTGAGATCGCCGGCCGCGAACCACACGAGATTGCCCAAATGGGGATGGCCCTGGTTCCGCAAGGTAGAAGAATCTTTTCCTCCCTTACCGTTCGCGAGAACTTGATCCTTGGGTGGCGTAAGGGCTGCAAGGAAGGCCTAAACCAGGCTCTAGAGCGAATCTTTACCTGGTTTCCGAACCTCAAGAACCGGGCCAAGAGTAGGGGAGGGAGCCTAAGTGGTGGCGAGCAGCAAATGCTTGCCATAGGGCGAGCTATGATATCCAATCCTGAGTTTTTACTCATGGATGAGCCCAGCGAAGGCCTGGCACCGGCCATAATAGAATACTTGATCGAAAAGATCGACGAGATGAAGGCCTCGGGCCTCTCTATTCTGCTGGTGGAACAAAACCTAAGGGCTGCCCTCAGACTGGCCGATCACCTGTATATCATGAATAAAGGTCGGACTACGGATATCGGGAAGGCTGGTATGTCGCTGACAGAAGAAGAAGTGAAGGAGTACTTTCTCCTGGATACCCTCTAAACTGGAAACCCTCCCTCGCCCGTACAGAGCGAGGGAGGGTTTTTGTCTCTGGCAAGGCAGGGTGTGAAGCTCGGCTTACCTTAAAGTTCTTAGCATGGTCCTTAGAATGAACCCAAGGCTGAAAGCTAGAAGAGCCAGCCCCCTATTGCTTATTGGTTGCGTGTTACTCCTCGGTATTTTTTTTTGTCTCTTCCTCAGGCTTGGGTGCAGCGTAGACAGATTCGATCTCAAGCGAATTCAGCATTTCCCAAACTGCCTTTTGGATGTTCTCAGAAACTTTGTCGGTTGTAAGTGCATGCTCAACCTTGGCCGTGAAAGCGGCGATGACTTCGTTGGTTTTCTTCTTATCCATCTATATATTCCTCCTTCAGTGGTTCGCTTGACGTCAACCCAATCCAGTTGTTGTTGGGTTGATAACAGAATATGCCTTGCTATGGGTTCTTGTTACTTTTTGCTTGTTATTCTGCTGGAGCGGATTGTTAGTTAAGCCCCAATAGCTCCATAATGTTACCGCCTAAGATCTGTTCCTTCTCAGATGCGGGGATGTCAAGCAAGAGGATTTTTTCTAGTTCTACTTTGGGATGGGAAAGTGGGAATTCGGAGCCGAATAAGACTTTGGTTGCTCCAGCACGGTGTACTGCTTCCTTGATGTGAAGGAAGCTTCCAGTAGAGGTCTCCAAGAAGAAGTTATCCAGGCGGGCAGCGGCCTCTAGTCCTTCTTGATCGGCAGGCCCAAAGCCCATGTGGCCGAGAATGAAGTTAGTCTTAGGGAAATTCTTGGCCAGGCTTACAAACTTAGAGGTTGATGCTCCCGGGCTATAGACCACATGTGTATATACCGGTACGCCATGATCACCACAGAGCGAGGCTAGGTCTGCGATGGCTTTGCTGGCAAAGGAGAATTGGTGCGTCATGGGATTGAGCTTAAGCCCCCGGAATCCGTGCTGAAGGCTTTGTTCTAGCACCTGCACGGCCTCGCTGCTATGTGGGTCTACACAGACCAGGCCCCAAAGCATGTCTTTGTGTGTATCCATGCACCTTGCAACGTACGTGTTATTTGGAACGGGGTTTTCTGGTTGGGCGCGGCCAGTAATGTAGTCGGTCATTCTTCTGACGTCCATCATACCGCCGGGGACGATTACCCCTGCCTGAATACCGCATTGTGCAATCTGGCTAAGGTAGATGTCCAGACTGCCGTAATCAGTCTCTGATACATGCGCGTGGCCATCGATAATCCTCATTGATTAATCCTCCTCATGCAAAACCCGGACTGCTTTTTGCCCTGTACGGGGCATCCTATCCACTAATTCAAACTCACAGGGAATGCCAACTGCATACTCCATCTTGCTGGCCAGCTTATCGGCCAGTTCAGGGCTGGGTTGCAATCCCTTGGCCAGTTCCGCCCGTACCTTAAGTTTGGTCGCGCCTGAACGTTTCACCACAAACTGGTACCAGTTCCCCACTTCAGGAAGCCGCATCAAGAATTCTTCCAGGTAGTAGGGCGAGAGAGAGACGCCTTGGATTTCCAGTTGGTCCACCAAGCGGCCCCGGAGAAAGAGACGGGGCAAGTTAACACCGCACGGGCATGGGTCTGGATCAACATAACCCAGATCTCTAGTCCGGTAGCGGATTACGGGAGTGTCGTAGCGCAGCAGGCAGGTCGCCACAATCTCACCGATTTCACCTGGTTCCAGGGCAGCACCAGTCTCAGGATCTACGATCTCAACAATCACGTGACCGGAAATGAGGTGGTAGCCGTTATGGCGGTCACACTCTATTCCTATCCCTCCACATTCCAGCGACCCGTAGTACAGGTTTGCTGTTGTTCCCCATAGCTTTTCAACGCGGTCACGGAAAGCAAACGAACACCCCTCTCCCGTCAGCCACATCTTCTTGAGGGGAAGACTTCTTAGGTTAAATCCGGCTTCCTCTGCGGCTTCTGCGATACTGATGGCCCAAGGGGGCGTGGTAATGACTACAGTGGGCTTAAGGTCACGCATAACCCTTACCGTCTTTTCCGGCGTCGAGTAGGCTCCTCCTTTGCCAGCAGGAATCACCGTGGCCAAACAACCATCGGCAAATGTCTTGTGAAAGGCCATGCCGGCTGAACTCATCTCATACGGCAACGCGTTGATACAGATGTCGCCAGGATCAATGGGAAAGAGTTCCGGGTAGCCGGTGGCCATTTCGTTGAGATAATAGTCGCGCCAGGTGTTGGGGATATATATCTCCCCGCCGCCGGTGGTCCCGGTTGAAACACAAATGATGCTGATGTCTTTCTTGTCACAGGTTAATAGAATCCAGGGATGGCCACGGAGTTCTTCCTTGGTCAAGAAAGGGAGTTTACTTAAGTCTTCCAGACTCTTGATCTCTTCTGGTTTGACGTTTGCAGCCATCATTTTTTCGCGATAAAAGGCGTTCTGATTGTAGGCCAAGGTGGCGATTTCTATTAACGCATCCCGTTGAAACGCAGTCAGTGTTTCCTGAGGCATACCCTGATCAGGGAACTCTGATCCTGAGAAATAGTTGTCTAAAAAGGCTGGTTTCTTCACTTGCGCCATACGCTTCTCATAGCGGGAATTCATTGATTGTCTGCTCCTTTCCGCTGATTGGCTACGAGGCTTACAAACTTGGGGTCTAAGCTTACCTCGAGAAGCTGCTCCCAGGTTTTTTCCGCCCGGGCGTAATCTCCAGAACGCTTATAGGCTACCCCTAAGTCATAGAGCAGCTGCCAGTATGCCTCTTGTGACAACAGACTGTTGTCCTGTTCATAGGCCACCTTAACAAAACGAAGATCTTTTGCTGCCCGTTGACTAAGGTGAAAGAATGACTCGGGAAGGTTGTAACACAGGTATCCCCGTAGCAAGTGCAGGCGCGGGTTGTTCCAGTCCCTGGCTATGGCTTGTTTCAGGTGTTTTAGCCCCTTGATGGTGTTACCGAAAAGAAGAGTTGTATCGGTAGAGTCCCGGGCCGCCAGAGCCAGACTGCTACCGTAGTAACCCTCGATTAGGGGATCTTGGGGGTCCAGTTTGAAGGCACGGCCAAACAGCTCCACTGCCACCTGGGCGGCTTTCTGGTTGCCGGCAACTGCAAGATCGTGGAATCTTATTCCTTCTTTTAGTAACTCATCTTTACTTGCATTGGCCTGTAATTTAGGGGCGGCTTCGAAGTTGAGTTCATCTTTGACCAGTTGGCAGAGTTCTTGATCTCCTGCCTTCGATAGCAGTTCCAGCC
>JAAYHG010000207.1 GCA_012735455.1 Bacillota bacterium | reverse complement strand
CCAGTACCTCGGCTTCTAAAATCCGGAATACCGCTCTCAGTGGAAATGCCAGCCCCGGTAAGAACCACAGCCTGCCTCTCTGTCCGAAAGAGGTCCGCCAAGACTTTTACTTCGTGCCCATATTCCATGACAGCCATCTCCTAGCAACATGTTGTTATTAATAAGATTGTTCGGCGATCAATGGGCACTTTCCTTTTTTTCCCTCGCTCTTTCCGGATACACAAGGAGCTGGAACAGGGCACCCGTTCCAGCTCCAGCTCTAGACCGTAGAATAACTCACAAAAAAACCTGCCGCCTGCGCCTGGCGTAGGACCTGGGCCGTATCAACAACGTATGGCCCTTCGTCTGAGAGGACAATCTTGATTTCTTCTCCGGCCTGCACCAGTACCTCCCGCTCCCCGTCCAAAGCAATCAGCCGGGGACCTGTATCCACGGTGACGCTCTCCCCAAAGGCCAGACGGCGCCAGTGGTTAACCGGCACGGTGGCAAACAAGCCTGGTGCCACCGGAGCCAGGACTTCTCGTGCTGCTGTCTTGCGATCACCTAGTTCCAGATAGAGACCGGCCGCTTCTGTCGGACTCACCGGATGCAAACAACCTGCCACCGCCGAAAGACCAATGGTGTCCGGCTCGCAGCGGGTACAGATGATAGCCCGAACACGCTCCATATCCCACAGCGCACGCGCTGCCACAAAGGTTTCCTCAGTAACCACCGCATCCACCAGGGCCAGGTCACGCCAGCCTTCAGGGCCGATTACATCCAGTTTCTTAGCCCGGCGTACAGCAGAGGCGAAACCGGTGGCCACCAGTCCCGCTGCTAGCCCTGCTACCGTCCCCTCCACCATCATCGGGAAGACATTGTTTGTCCCAGTAGACACCGGCACCAAGGGTACGTCCCCGCAGCCCTTGGCCACCGCCCGGCAGGTACCATCGCCACCCAGCACGACAATAGCTCCCACTCCCTGTTCCTTCAAAAGTCGGGCCGCCAGGGTGGAATCGACACCGCTATGCCCAATCTCCATTTGAATGATGTCTACCCTGGGCCTGAGTTTGCGCCTGCTCAAGCCGTCTAGAGCACGGGCACCAATACCGTAGGTATCAGGCATGATTAAGACTTCATCCACCCCGGCCGCTTCCAAACCTAGCAGAATCCGGCGAACAATGTTGACCTTCTCTTCGTTATCAAAAACAGAACCGTAGGCCACCAGGCGGCGAATATCCTTGCCCGAAGCCGGGTTAGCAATGATACCTACCTTCCTGCCAGCTGCCATCGGCTAACCCTCCACGTAAACAGTCACCGCCGCGTTGGCAAAAAGAATCTCCGGTGTGGTGTCGCCCAGTTCCGGTATTATTGACCCCTCTACCACCATCCCTCCCTCTACGACCTCTAGCGACTTGTTGGTAAAAGGAATCGGCGCCAACACCTCGTCCGCCCGGACCTTTTCTGGATAAGGTACCGCCACCTTAACCCTAACCACCACGTCGTCATAACTCTCGATCCCTACAATCTCCCGCAGCCCTGTCAAGTAGCTGCGAGAAATGGCATCCTTAACGGCCCTCTGTGCTGCCCGGGTTGGATCCTGCCCATGTTGGTCGATGCCATGCCCCATCTCGATCAAGTAACGTCTCAACACAACTACCCCTCCTACGGTATTTTCCTTTTCCCCTTTTGCAAGTTGCGTTCCAATGGCTATGTTGTTAGATGGTGTTCCCTACATGAAGAAGAAATTCCTTCCGCATCTTAGTAGTTGCTGTCGTTATTACTTTGCTTTTGATAGCTTGTGTACTATAATTGAATTTAGACTAGCCTATCTTCATATTAATAAACACAATTCTGCCTCTTATGCTGTCAAGTCAGTAGCAAGTCTATAACTTTAATAGGTATGAGGAGTGATATAAGTGTTTGTGTTAAAACCAATTAAGTCGCTGGTTGTCCTGACTGTATTAGCTCTATTTGCCTCATTAACTGCTATTTCGAATCAAAATGCGCTCCCTGAAGGATTTGTATACGTAACCGATATCATTCCCACTGCACAGCTTGAAATACGCTATTTTAGCGATAACAATTTCGTGGGCACAGTGGTCTATGGGTATGAAGCGCCAAAGGCTATTCAACCCCTCTAATGAGCACAACTCCTGATACGGTGGTTGAACAAGAAGATATTGATCAGGAGTTTGTATTGAAGCTT
>JAAYHG010000206.1 GCA_012735455.1 Bacillota bacterium | reverse complement strand
TGCGCCCTTCTTCTACCAGCTGTAAGGGCTCATCCAAGAAGAGGAGCGTATCGCGCGGCAGGTAGTCCACAAAGGTAGTCCCCTCTTTGTAAGCAAAAGGTAGCAGGCGTTCCCGAGCCTCTGGTAGCCCTTCCAACGCCCGCTCCACTAGGGCTTCCACACGTAAGCGCACCCGCTCCGCCTGGCCACTCAGCCCCCGTTCCTTAAGAATCTTTTGGTAGGCACTCGCTGACTCAGTCAGGCGCTCCAGCGCCGCTACCTGCTCTCTCGGGGTAAGACAGGTTTCGCTAGCGGGACCAATCCAAGCCTCTCCTAACCTCGCAGTGGAGCGCTGGCTTTCAGGCTCGAATTCTCGCAAGGAATCCACTGTAGTATCAAACAACTCCAGACGTATCGGTCGGGGTGCAGGCAGCGGGAAAATATCAATAATGTCACCGCGCACCGCAAACTGAGAACGTCCCTCCACCCGTTCCCCCCGCTCATAGCCCAGTTCCATCAGCCGAGCCAGTACATCATCCCGTTCTACCTGGTTTCCAGGACGAAGCAAAAATCCCCGCTCTCTAAACACTTTTGGGGGCGGTAGCCGCCGGGACAGGGCCGCAATAGGTGCTACCACCAGCACATCTTCTTTATGTACTAATGCTGACAACACCGCCAACCGCTCCGCCGTGAGCTCCGGACTCTCGGCGTAATACTCGTAGGGTAAGACCTCGGCTGGCGGAAAAGTAAGAACCGAGCGGCCGGGCAGGAAGGTGGCTAAATCCTCGGCCACAGTCTCCGCCTGCTGCAGGTGACTGGTAAGAAAAAGAGCCGGCCGCTTGATTTGCTCAAGAATACGGGCAGCCAGATACGCCTTTTGCGCACCGCTGACACCGTGTACCAATTGCTCTTGGACACCACGCTTGATATTGTCGCCCAGACAAGTAAGTTCGTTATTTTCTGCTGACCCTTCTGTAAAGAGCACAAGTATCCCCCCTAGCGCAGGAACAGCAAAACGGCCTGAGTCTCCCAGGCCTGCCCTTCTTCATGCGCTATCTCCTATTATAGCCGGGCCCAAAACTAGGCGCAAGGAAGCCTGTCTAGCATTTAACAGACTGAGGACACACCCGACCCAAGGGCTGTGGCAGAGGGCGGTCTAAAATCTTGACCTTATAGCAAATGGGTCTTGGCATTTATTTACCATTATTGTATAATAATGTCATAATATGTTCGGGAAGGGGGCGAGCCCGCTGAAGGCCAAAGTCCCGGAATCCGGGTACATTCACAAGCTGGACACAGAGATCGAAGCACTTCGTGAAAGGCTACACCGCCTGGTAAGCTCCAACCCATCCCAATTACGCACCTTGGCTGTTTATGAGTTGTCTACACGCCTAGACGATCTGATCACCCGACTCCAGACGATAAAACAAGAACATTCCAATCACATGGCTACCTTTCAAGATTGCGAGCGGAGCGAAAGCGTTAAATAGAAGTGGCTGGGTTGGGGGGAATGGCATATGGAACTGACAGAGTTCAAGGGTTTGATATCGGTAACTTTTGCCCTGAGCGAACAAGAACAGAAACATGTCTCTGGAATTTCCACCTCTGACTTCCTCCAACTCTCCCGGAGCAAACTCACGGAATTAGTCCAGCCGGACTTGGTACGCGAAGCCGTGGCGGACTATGACGGAGACAAAGTAAAACTGATCTTCAGTATTTAGGCCTGCAACGCGGGCCTTTTTTTGGGAGATCATTCCCAGCGTAGGTCAAGGCCAAGTAAGAATGGCAAAGTCTATGCAGGCCAAGAACCAATCACTTGTGATCCACCAGAAAGGTGTTTTCCGTCCTTAGCCACAGATTAAGTAACCTGACAATGCTCTTGTCTTGTGCTATCATCCTTTCAGGTTTATGGCCTTGGACAACCTATATAGTCCACTTGGGTTGTCTCTGCTGAATCCTCCAAACGGAGGTACGGGGGAGTGTGTCGAAAAATTGTTGGGTGCATTTCCGCAAGGAAAGGGACATCCTTCGGTCCTAACCCAAAACTAACCCCGGAAGCGAGTGAAGGAAAGGAGCGTAAGCATGCTTAACACAGTAAAGCAGAAACTAGGACAATCTGCCATCACAGTTGTTTGCACCTGCCTGCTTGTGCTGAGTGTCACTACAATTGCTCTGGCAGCAGCACACACCGTAGTGCCGGGAGACACACTGTGGAACATTGGTCAAAGATACGGCGTGTCTGTCCAGGAAATTCAGGCAGCTAACAACATCTGGACCAGCCTAATTTATCCGGGCGACATCCTTTACATCCCGGATGGCGCACCGGCAGCATTGTCCTCAAATGTAGCTTCCCGTGGTACAGCACGACCTTCCTCCCGTGACGTACAGCTTTTGGCGCAGATGATCCGAGCTGAGGCCGAGGGAGAACCCTACGAAGGCAAGGTGGCTGTGGGTGCCGTTATCCTAAACAGGCTAGAAACGCCGAACTTTCCTAAAACTTTAGCTGGTGTACTCTATGAAACTGATGCCTTTGAACCCATGCTGAACGGATCATTTTATCAGCCTCCAGATGAAGAGAGTATCCGGGCCGCTTACGATGCCATGGCCGGTAAGGACCCTACCGGCGGCGCCCTCTATTTCTACAACCCGGCCACAGCCCAGTCGCCCTGGATATTTACCAGGCAAATAATTACCCAGATTGGCAACCACGTTTTTGCCAAATAATATCTGGACCCGCTACCGGCGGGTTCTTTCTTTTTGGGCCATGTTCAGAAGAGACCAAACTTAGGGCAGGATTTTGGCTTGTCAAAACCGAACATGTTCATGAGGGAGATGTCTAATGCTGACCGGACACGGGGGTGGAATACTTGAGAGAAAAAAAGAATCTGTCCCTATGCACCCTGAAAAGCGCCTGGGAAAAATTTACCTCCTCTGGCATCCTTGCTCCGGAATTGTCGGAATCTATCCGCACCGCCTGGCTGCGCTGCCGCGAGCTGGGGGTGGACCCGGAAAAAGGCTACTGCAGCGATATTCTTCCACCAGAGCAGTATCACGCAATCCTGATGGCAAATGCAGAACTCTTGGATGTTGCCCGCCCCTTCCTCACCAGCTTATATGACACAGTAAAAGGGACCGGATTTGCCGCCGTGCTGGTAGATCGTACCGGCGTTGTCTTGGAAGTGCGAGGCGATGAGAGTATCCTTGAGGCTTCCGCGGCAGCCCTCAACTTTGTACCAGGGGCTATCTGGCGCGAGGATCAGGTGGGGAACACAGCTGTCGGCAATGCACTCTCTAACCTGCAGCCAATTCAAGTCAGCGGTTATGAACACTACTGCCGCGCACACCATGATTGGGCCTGTTCAGCAGCGCCGATCATCGGCCCCGATCAAAAGCCGTGGGGTGCCATTAACGTTTCTGGCAAGTTGGATCAGGTGCACCCACACACCTTGGGCATGGTAGTGGCTGCAGCCCGGGCCATCGAAGGACAACTCCTCATGCACGAAGCCACTGAAAAACTCAAGTTGCAGAACAAGTACCAGGAAGCTATTGTGGAGTCCATGTCGGATGGATTCCTTACCATTGACCACAAAGGCTGTATAACGTATATGAACGCTATGGGTGGTCGCATTCTAGGGGTAGACCCCCAAAGTGTGATTGGCAAATTCATCGGCGATATCGTGGATTTTAAGCCGGTGGTTCTTTCGGTACTTGAGACCGGTACTGGCTACGTGGGTCGCGAGTTCATGGTCAAAACCGGTAGTGGCTTTAAACACTTTATCAAAACAGCCGTGCCTATCCGCGATGAGAGCGGCAACCTCACAGGCGTGGTGGACACATTCCGTGAGATAAAAAGGGTGCGGCGCATGGTTAATCAAATGGTAGGGGCCGAGGCCAAGTTCACTTTTTCCGATATCTTGGGAGAAAGCGCCGAAATGACCGAGTGCATCCGCCTGGCCCGCATCGCGGCACAGAGTTCTTCTGCTGTCTTGCTC
>JAAYHG010000205.1 GCA_012735455.1 Bacillota bacterium | reverse complement strand
TCGACTGCCCGCCGTCCCTGGGTCTCCTAACCATTAATGCTTTGGTTGCTGCAGATTCAGTGCTTGTACCTATCCAGTGTGAATACTATGCTTTGGAAGGTCTAGGACAGCTGATGAACACAGTTCAACTTGTTAAGCGCTCACTGAATCCAGCGTTAGAGGTTGAAGGCGTACTACTCACCATGTTCGACGCGCGAACGAACCTGTCCATCCAAGTGGTGGACGAGGTGAAGAAGTATTTTCGGAGCAAGGTTTATCGCAGCATTGTTCCCCGTAACGTGCGATTATCGGAAGCACCGAGTCACGGGAAGCCGATAGCGTTGTATGACCCGCGCTCACGTGGGGCAGAGGTGTACCAAGACCTAGCGAAGGAGGTGCTGGAACGTGAGCAGGAAAAACCAAGGAAAACGAGGGCTAGGTAGAGGGTTGGCAGCCTTGATCCCTGAGTCAGAACCGCACGAAGGAGAGACTATTCAGCAGGTGCCGCTGCGTGAGATTCGCCCCAACGCGCATCAGCCGCGGCAGGTTTTTGATGAGGAGAAATTGGCAGAACTAACCGAATCAGTGCGTACCCACGGCGTATTGCAGCCGGTTGTTTTGCGACCTGTCATTGGCGGCTATGAATTGGTTGCAGGGGAACGGCGCTGGCGGGCGGCGCAAGCTGCAGGTTTAAGCGCGATACCGGCTGTGGTACGGGAACTGAGCGACAGCGAAATGACAGAGGTGGCACTTATCGAGAATATCCAACGAGAGGATCTCAATCCACTGGAAGAGGCCGCTGCTTATGAGCGACTATCGCAAGAGTTTGGCCTGACGCAGGAGGAGTTGGCGCGCCGGGTAGGAAAGAGCCGTTCTCACATTGCTAATATCTTGCGATTACTAAACCTACCGCCGGAAGTGCAAGCTAATGTTTCACGTGGAACAATTACCATGGGCCACGCGCGGGCACTTCTGGCCTTGCCCGAGGCAGCACTACAGGCCCAGGTTTGTCGGCAAATAATTGACAAGGGTTTGTCGGTGCGAGAAACAGAAAATCTGGTGCGGTCACAATTGAGTAAGAAAGAAAGGCAAAAAAAGAAAGAAGCCCCTGCCAACCCCTGGTTGGCAGAGATGGAAACCCGGTTAAAGCAAACCTTATCAACACAAGTGCGTATTAAACAGGGGCGAAGGCGCGGCAAGATAGAGATTGAATACTATTCTTTGGAAGACCTGGAGCGCCTAACGGCCTTACTCCTTAGTCCGGATGAAAACGGTCTTCCGGATGCGCGTTAGGACTGCAAAAGGAGCGAAGAGAAACGCATGGACTTACCCAGCTTAAGTGATTTCGCCAGCTTTGAGACCGTGCTGCCACCCCTTCTTTTGGCTCTAACCTTTCTCTTTATGCTCCTGGTGGTTCTTCTTTGGTTCCGTACCAACGCCCTTATGCGCAAATACCGGACTTTTATGCTCGGTAACGACGCTGCTTCTTTGGAAGGGCTGCTGACAGAATTAACAGGAAAGTACCAGGAGCAAAGTGAAATATTGCGGGATCTGCGCTTCGCCTTGAGGGAACTGGAGGCGAGGCAGGAACGGGCTGTGCAGCGTGTTGGTATAGTACGTTTCAATGCCTTCCCCAACACAGGGAGTAACCTTAGTTTTGCCATAGCGGTACTAGACGGAGACGATAATGGTTTCGTACTGAGTAGCCTCTACGGTCGCGATGAGTCAAGGGTCTATGCCAAGCCAGTCCGCCAAGGGCACTCCCCTTACCATCTCTCAGAGGAAGAAAAGGCGGCAATTCAAAAGGCACGGGCTGACTAACAGGCCCGTGCCTTTCACCTTGCCATTACAAGCAGGAATTTCCATACTTACAGCGAATCTACTATGTATTCGGCGGTCTGACGTTTAATGGGGTGATCACGTGCGTTCGCAAGGGACGGGCTTCCTGCTGCGTAGGGCAGCGGGTCCAGCTGCGTTCACTCTACTTTTGGTCCCGCACTCGGGGCAGAATGGTAAGCGTTGGTTCATACCTACAATACTCATGCGCCTGGCTGCGGCGATGCTACTTGTTTCATTAGTAACCTTGACGTGGCTCGTCGCTGACTACCTACGCCTGCAGCGTGCGGCGGAAGAAAACCAGGAGCTGCGCGCTTTGGTTAATGAGCAAGAACGACAAATCCAAGCTCTTGGGTTACAGGCAGCTGTGGTCCGGGAACGCATGGCTGAACTTGAGCTGTTGGATGCAGAAGTGCGGCAAATGGTGGGCTTACCTACTGCTGAAGAGGAAAGAAATGCCGCCTCTACCACCGTATCTTCCCGCGGTGGTCCGGCCCAGAGGGTCACACTAACGGATATTCGCAACACTCTTACCCTGGCGGCCATGGAGATAGAACCTGCTAAAGAACGGTTGGAAGATCTCAAGGAAGAGGTTGAGGCGGAGCAAGAGCGTCTTGCTCATATTCCCAACGGTTGGCCTGTTAAGGGTCGTATCAGCTCGCCCTTCGGCGTGCGGCGCTCGCCGTTTGGCGGCAGTTCTACGGAGTTCCATGCCGGGGTGGATATTGCTGCGTCCTATGGGACTGCGGTACGGGCAACAGGAGCCGCTCGTGTGGTGTTTGCCGGCATAAAAGGTGGCTATGGGCGCGTGGTTATCTTGGATCATGGGTACGGTTACAGAACCGTCTATGGCCACAATTCCAAGCTCAACGTCAAGACCGGCCAAACAGTGGAACGCGGCGACATTATTGCCTACGTAGGTAGCAGTGGACGTAGTACTGGGCCCCATGTCCACTACGAGGTTCTCTACCAAGGCCGTAATAAGAACCCGTCAGAGTACATGCCCTAATAAGATCGTTACTTACAAGGGTGTGCTGCGAGGTGCGGGTCCAAGAGGGCTTAAGAAGACAAGGAGGCCATTGATGTTTGTCCAAAAGAAGCGCGCAGGGATAAACTACGACAAGGTGGACACTATTATCGGTCAAGGGACCGAATTTAAAGGAAGCAGTCGGGCAAAGGGAATCCTCAGGATTGAAGGACGACTAGAAGGCGATGTTAGTTGCGACGGTGACATTATTGTCAGCGAGACAGCCTGTGTAGAGGCAAACATAAGGGCCAGGCACGTAACTGCAGCAGGTGAAATCAAAGGCGATCTGGATCTCGCCGGTCGCCTGGAAATAAGCCCTACGGGGAAAGTATGTGGTACAATCCGAGTGGCAAACCTGGTTATTAATGAGGGTGGCTTGTTCCTGGGAAACAGTATTATGTGCGCCGAGGGCGAAACAGCTAAACGTGTAGAGGAGGAGCTAGCCTAAGGCTGGCGCTAAAACATATGCTAATCGGATTTATCGTCAACCCGGCAGCCGGCCGCGGTCGTGCTGCACGACTTTGGACAAAAATAGAAGGACAACTGTTGGAAAAAGGCTGTTCCTTCCGCTGCTATCCCAGTCCTGGCCCAGGTGCGCTGCAACAACTGGCGAGCCAAGCAGCAGCTGAGTGTGATGCTGTGGCTGCTGTGGGTGGGGACGGTACGTTGCACCAAGTACTAAACGGTGTTATCGGGACTGGTGTCCCGTTGGGAATAGTACCAGCCGGGAGCGGCAACGATTTCTGTCGATCTTTGGGGATCCACCGCGATGCTGTGAAGGCAGCCTTGGGT
>JAAYHG010000204.1 GCA_012735455.1 Bacillota bacterium | reverse complement strand
TGACCTATTGAAGCTGTATGGTTTTGACTACACGCAGGGTGCGAACGTCAAGGTCGAGTACACCAGTGAATCTCAGTCGGTGGAACTCCTAAAGAACGGACAGGCTGACGTTGCCAACATGATCGCAGCTGTGCCTTCCGCTGCAATGATGGATCTAACCAGCACAGGTGATTTTATCCTCCTGCCAATTGAGAAGGACATTGCCGACAAGCTTCATGAAATCAACCCGGCGTACTACGCGGACGTTGTTAAAGGTGGTACGTACCCTGGCCTAGATGAAGATGTTCCACTTGTGTCGGTAGCAAACTGGATCCTTACTCACGAGGACGTTCCTGAAGATGTGGTTTACAAGTTTGTTAAGACCATGTACGAGAATCACGAAGACCTAGTGGCAGCACACAAAGTTGCATCAAATACCACCTTGGAGAACGCACTCAACGGCCAGACCATTCCCCTTCACCCAGGCGCCGAGAAGTACTTTAAGGAGCAGGGTGTCGTTAAGTAAGTAGCACTTGTCGTGGTGACACGAGTGAGTAAACTGGGCGGTATTTCATCGCCCAGTTTACTCAGGGGAAAAGGTAAGGAGGCACTCACATGCCTGATCTAGACAAGAACACACAAATCGAGCAAATCGACGTAGAAACGATGACCGAAAAACACGGTATCGACTTAGATGAACTAGTAAAGAAGTATGATACCGAATCCAGGTTTCGTACATTATCAGGCTGGCAGGCCAAAATCACCTCCGCTGTAGCTATCCTGCTAACACTCTATGTGTTCTATGCCAACTACACCGGTACTGTCCCATCTGCTCAGCTGCGTTCGTTTGTACTAGGTCTGTCGTGTTTCATTGTATTCATGATGTATCCTGCCGGCAGAAAAGGGCTTAAGAGTAACAGTGCTGGTCCTGTGGACTTGGCTCTTGCGTTCGCCAGCGTGCTCAGCATCCTTTATGTGTTTGTCAACTACAATACCATAGCCATGCGCGGTGGGTATGGTACCACTACCGACCAGATCATTGGGGCCATTGCCATGCTTCTTTTGCTGGAGGCTGGGAGAAGAATTGTTGGGAAAGAGCTTTCTATCCTAGCGCTTGTGTTCATGGCATATGCCTATTTTGGGCGTTCCCTTCCTGGCTTCTTGGCCCATCGCGGCTACACCATTACGCGGCTCATTGACCATATGTACATCTCTTCAGAGGGCATTTTTGGTGTGCCACTCGGTGTGGCAGCAACCTATATCTATCTCTTTATTCTCTTTGGCTCGTTCCTTCAGGAGACCGGTTTGGGCCAGATGTTTACTAACATGGCCATCGCTCTTGCAGGTGGCAGCCCAGGTGGACCTGCTAAGGTTGCAATCGTGGCCAGTGGCTTCTTAGGTATGATTAACGGCAGCGCTGCAGCCAACGTTGTGACAACAGGGACGTTTACCATTCCGCTGATGAAGAGTGTGGGCTATAAGTCGCACTTTGCAGGAGCAGTGGAAGCAGTGGCCTCTACCGGTGGCCAGATAATGCCACCAGTCATGGGTGCAGCGGCTTTCATCATGGCGGAGTATCTAGGTATGCCCTACGGTAAAGTGATGATCGCAGCAGCGATTCCGGCCTTCCTTTACTATCTCGCGGTTTTCATTATGGTACACCTTGAGGCAAGAAGGTTGGGTTTGCAGGGGCTATCAAAGGAGAATCTCCCTAAGCTATGGGAGATCCTTAAGGAACGCGGCCATATGCTGCTGCCAATTGTCCTCCTGATGTATCTGTTGATTGCTGGCTATACCCCAATCTTTGCTGCCAACTACAGCATCTTTGGGCTTATTGCCGTAAGCTTCCTGCGCAAAGAGACTCGAATGACCTGGAAGTCATTTGTTAAAGCGTTGGAAGGTGCGGCAAAGTCCTCGCTCAGTGTAACAATTGCCTGTGGCGTAGTTGGATTTGTCGTTGGTGTTATCTCCCTTACTGGCCTGGGACTTATGGCGGCCAACTATATCATCGAACTCGCGGGTGGCATTCTTTTCTTCACCTTGCTGTTTACGATGGTTGCCTCTATCATTCTTGGTATGGGCCTGCCAACCTCAGCGTGCTACATCGTTACTGCCACGGTGGCTGTGCCTGCCTTGATCAAGATGGGCGTTGATCCTGTGGCAGCCCATATGTTTGCCTTCTACTTTGGGTGTCTGTCGGCTATCACGCCGCCAGTGGCCCTTGCTGCCTACGCAGGAGCAGGTATCGCCGGGGCAAACCCTGCGACGGTTGGCTGGACTGCTACCAGATTAGGAATTGCTGGCTTCCTGATCCCGTTCTTTTTTGTCTACTCACCGGTTCTGCTGTTGCAGGATGCGACTTTTCTTGAAGCGTTGTGGTCTGTTGTTACGGCTTCCATCGGTGTCACCTGCTTGGCGGCAGCTGTTATCGGGTTCTTGTACAGACCTCTGGACAAGTTTTCACGGGCCATCCTTTTTGGTACAGCGCTTCTCCTGATTCATCCAGGCTTGGTCACTGATTCAATAGGTTTTGGCGTACTAGCTCTGGTCTATCTGCTCCAGCGGAGTAAAGGAGAGTACACTGTACCTGCTTGATCCCGGCACGATTATCTGACCATCTTGTTATCGCACGAGGGAGCGGCCGGTAAGGATTACGGGCGTGGATGCTTGCGCCCGTAATCATAGCATAGGTGCAAGCCCTACGAGCGGAAAGCGGCACAGAGGAGTGAAAAGGAATGCGGGCTATAGTGCTGACAGAGAAAGACAATGTTGCAACCGCTGTGGAAAACTTGTCCGCCGGAGCAGAGGTTAGGGTAAGTGTTGGAACTAAAGAGCTGGTTGTGAAACTAGTGAACGCCATCCAGTTTGGACATAAGTTTGCACTCAAGGGTATTTCCCAAGGCGGTGAGGTTATTAAGTACGGTGAGGTTATGGGTAAAGCCGCTACCGACATTGCACCAGGAGAGCATGTTCACGTACACAACGTCGAAAGCCAGCGTGGTCGGGGTGACCTTGCCGTTAAGGGGGGTGGCCAGTAGTGGAGGTGCAGGGAGATGTCCGGCCCTGGGGTGGTATCGGCATTCGCAATCACGTGCTGATCATGCCCTCTGTTGTTTGCGCCGCTGAGGTGGCAACACGCATTGCTGCTGCTGTGCCGGGTACCGTGGCCGTTCCCCACCAACATGGGTGTGGACAGATCGGAGCCGATTTCGAGCAAACGAAGCGTACGCTGGTGGGTTACGGAGCTAACCCGAATGTTGCTGGCGTGTTGGTGGTAGGCTTGGGTTGTGAGAAGGTGGCCGGTGAGACAGTGGCGGCCGAGATTGCTGCTCGTGGTCAGCGGACGGAGCTCATCATTATCCAAAAGGAAGGCGGCTCCAGGCGCGCTGTAACGAAGGGCATAGAGATCGCCAAGCAGTTGGTAGAAGAGGCACGGCAGGTAAAGCCAAAGCCGGTGCCGGCAAGCGCGCTGGTGTTGGGACTGGAGTGCGGTGGTTCCGATGCCACTTCTGGCCTGGCGGCTAATCCGGCCCTGGGCGTTGCCTCAGACCTTTTGGTTGCAGCTGGTGGTACCTCCATCCTTTCCGAGACTCCAGAGATTATGGGGGCTGAGCACCTCCTGGCGCGGCGGGCCGTGGATGAAACCACGAGTAAACGCCTCTTTGAGATCGTGGCGCAGGTGGAGGAGGGTGCCCGACGGAGGGGTGCAGATATCCGCGGTGCACAACCTGCTCCTGGTAACATTGCTGGGGGCATCACCACCATTGAGGAAAAGTCTTTGGGTTGTCTCTACAAAGCGGGAACAGCCCCTATACAGGGAGTCATGGACTATGCAGAGCGACCAGGCGGCAATGGTCTTTGGGTTATGGATACTCCTGGACACGACGTTGAGTCTGTCACCGGTATGGTCGCCGGTGGCGCCAATATTGTGGTTTTCACCACCGGCCGTGGTAACCCAGCTGGTTGTGCTATTGCGCCAGTGATCAAGGTCACTGGCAACAGCAGCACGTACTTCAACATGGAAGAGAATATGGATGTTAATGCCGGTACAATCATTGAAGGTACTGAGACCATCGAACAGGTGGGTCAGCGTATCTTCGATCTCATGCTGGCCGTGGCGCGCGGAAAGCTGACCAAGGCCGAAGAGTTGGGCCACCGTGAATTTGCTATTACGCGGATCGGACCATCACTGTAGAGGAGGTCTTGAAGATGGATTTTCCGCGCTTTTATAAGGTTAGACAAAATATGGAGTGCCCGGTACTGAGAGACGTAGAAGGAGCAGTGCGGGACGAACTGAGCCGCATAAAGCTGCAGGAGCAGATAAAACCGGGGACGAGAGTAGCCATTACGGCTGGTAGCCGAGGCATCGCCAATATGCCTTTGATTTTGAAGACCGTGGCTGCATTCATTCGTGCTGCGGGCGCAGAGCCATTTCTCGTGCCGGCCATGGGCAGTCACGGCGGTGCTACTGCCGAGGGTCAACTGGGCATTTTGGAGAGCCTTGGGATTACCGAGGAGAGTATGGGCGTGCCCATTATCTCTTCGATGGAAGTGGTAGAGATTGGCCGCTCAGAGCAGGGTATACCAGTCTATTTCGATAAGAACGCCTGGTCTGCGGACGCAGTATTTGTTGTCAACAGGGTAAAACCGCACACAGGTTTCCGGGCGGCCAACGAGAGCGGTCTGGTGAAGATGATATCTGTGGGCCTTGGTAAAGAACGCGGTTGTACTACCATGCATCAAAGTGGCCTTGCCGAGGCTATTCCAGCTGCGGCACGAGTATCGTTAGCTACTGGACGTATCATTGGGGGTCTGGGCATCGTTGAGAACTCCCAGGAAGAAACGGCTGAAGTTAGGGCAACCTTGGCCGCTGACCTAATGCAGGTGGATGCGGAACTCTTGGTAAAGGCCAAGGGCTATCTACCGCAGCTGCCTTTCGATGACATTGACGTCCTTGTTGTGGATGAAATGGGCAAGAACATCAGCGGCACCGGCATGGACGTCAATGTCATTGGCCGCTTGTATAAGCTAGGTATTCCTGAGCCCGAGCGTCCCCGGGTGAAGCGCATAGTTGTCCTGGACCTCACCGAGGCCTCCCACGGCAACGCTCTGGGCATGGGCCTGGCGGACGTTACTACAAAACGCTTTGTTTCCAAGATTGACATTGCCGCCACTTATGCCAACGTAATTGCCGCTGGCGTCTTGGAGCGTGGTCGGACTCCGGTGAGCGTAGAAAACGACCGTGAGGCACTTCGCGTGGCGTTGTCCTCACTGACTGGCATTGCTCCTGAGGCTGCGCGGGTGGTTCGCATCAAGAATACCTTGGAACTGCAGGAGCTGCGGGTCTCTGAGGCGCTGTTTGAAGAAGTAAAGGCTCATCCGCGCCTGGAGCTCTTGGGTGAGAGCGCGGCCTTAGAGTTTGATGCCGAGGGTAATCTCAAGTAAGTGGAAGGGGAATTTACTTGAAACCGCAAGTGATTGTTGTACAGCGGGTACATCAGGTCGGACTAGACCTTCTGGCTTCCGAAACCGATTGGCGGTTAGCCAGTGATCCAGCCCCGGAGAAACTGAAAGAGGAAGTTGGTAACGCGGATGGCATCTTGGTCCGCACCACACCGCTTACACGCGACGTACTGGAGGCGGCGCCTAACCTCAAAGTCATTGGCCGCCACGGCGGTGGTGTGGACAACATTGACGTTGAAGCCGCTACCGAGCTTGGTATTCCAGTGGTCTATGCGCCTGGTTCCAATACTCTTGCTGTGGCTGAGCACGCTGTTATGCTCATGCTGACCCTGGCCAAGAACGTTTTCGTGGCCGACAAGGAACTGCGGGAGAAACACAACTTTTCCGCCCGCTTCACCGTCCCCAGCGTGGAACTGAACGGCAAGACCCTGGGCGTGGTAGGGCTGGGTAAGATCGGGGCCGCCGTAGCCAAACGCTGTGGCTTTGGGCTGGAGATGAACGTTATTGCTTACGATCCTCTCCTACGGGAAGATGTGGCCAAGGAGCTTAACGTAACCCCTGTGGCTTCACTGGACGAACTTCTGGCCCAGGCAGATGTGGTTAGTCTGCATGCCCCGGCTACGCCGGAGAACCATCACCTCATCAGCGCTGAGCGCCTAGCCAAGATGAAAAAAGGTGCTATTCTTGTCAACACAGGCCGCGGTCCTCTTGTAGATGAGGCGGCTGTCTATGAAGCCCTCAAGGTAGGCCAGCTTGCCGGGTTCGGTACCGACGTCTTTGATCCCGAACCCCCGCTTGCTGATAACCCGCTCTTCACCTTGCCCAACGTGGTTGTTACTCCCCACATGGCAGCACACACCGAAGAAGCCTTGCAGCGCATGGCCAGTTGGGCGGCTGAGGGAATCCTCAGCGTTCTTAAGGGTGAGTATCCTAAATACATTTACAACCCAGAGGTTTGGGATCGCAGAAGAAAATAAAGCAAGTATAGAAGGAATTCACTGATAGTACCCGGCTTGTGCCCGAGGCACAGCCGGGATTTTGTTAGGGCAGTACGTTAAAAAACCGGCATTCTTAAACAATAAGGGCTGGTAGACGGTACTCAAAAAATCTCTAATAAAATGATAAAAACTGAGGGTACCGAGTGAAGGGAAACTTAACTGTGTGACATTGGTCATTTGCTTGAACGCCAGGAAGCATTCACCGCAACGTATACGCGAGCCAATGAAAGGGAAATACATGAATACATGATGGGGTGTATTGAATACCAGTGGCCTTA
>JAAYHG010000203.1 GCA_012735455.1 Bacillota bacterium | reverse complement strand
CTTCTATAGTGTTGCTCTCGGTAGGCGTCTATATACCAACCCAGAACAAAACTTGGGAAAGGATCGCGGCCGCCTGGGGTCACCCCATAAAAGGGGCGTCCGGTTACGAATAAATAAGAGAAGAGACGAAGTAAGGAACACCTCCTTCCAGGTCGAATGTTATGGAGTGGAGACGGCCGGAGGAGGGAAGCAGGGTGGCTACAATTGATGCCGTGAACAGCTTACTTAAGAAAGCCCGTCAAGGTGATGCTGTTGCCAGGGAAAAACTGCTGGCAACTCATCGTGACTTTATTACCAAGGTAGTATCCTGGCGTTGCCACCGGCCTGTAGATGCCCACTGTGATGAATTCAGCATCGGGCTCATGGCCTTTAATGAAGCGATAACAACGTATGACCCTGGCCGGGGAGCCGCCTTCTTGAGCTATGCCCGGCGTGTTATCAGTACCCGCTTGGTCGATTACTACCGGCGTGAGGTAAGGCGCAGCCAGGATGTCCCGCTGACGGTGGAAGGCCCAGAAGGGGAGAGTGCATTGCATCCCGAGGTTGTAAGCGCTGCCGAGGAACTCAGCCAGGCCGAGGAGGAGCGCCGGGAGCGGGCCGCCGAGATCCTAGCCTTCAGTGAAGAGCTGGCCTATTATGGCTTAACTCTAGAGGATGTGGAGCGTGCTTGCCCGCGCCACCGCGCTGCCAGGGCGAAGCTGCTAGCGGCAGCCGAAGTATTAGCGCAAGACAAGGCGCTTATGGAGAGGCTGCGCCGAACCCGCCAGGTACCCCTTAAGGAGTTGGCACTCTTAACCGGGCTAAATCGCAAAATCCTGGAGCGGGGGCGACGTTACATCCTGGCGGTGAGTGTCATCCGGGCCAATCCAGAGTATTCATACCTAGAGAATTATGTGAAGCCGGAGCGAGGGGGTACAGAAGGTGAACCGCGGTAAGTCATTGGTACTAAAAACCTACACCAATTCTATCTTGGTGCTCACGCCTGGGGGCGAGTTCCGGCGCCTTAAATGGCGTGGGCCTCTACCCCAGCCTGGCGAGGAGCTAGACCTTACGGCAAAGGCGCGAGTGGCCTGGTTTCCGGCGGCCCTGGCGGCGGTCTTGCTGCTCGTGGCAGTTCTACCACTTAATGCCTTAGCGGCGCGCCCGGCTGCGTATATTGCCCTGGATATTAATCCTAGCCTGGAGCTGGCCGTGGGGCGAAATGGCCTGGTGAAGAGCGGTAAGGGACTCGACGCCGATGGGGAGCGGCTTCTAAGCGAGGTGCAAGTGGTGGGACTTGAGCCGCCTGCCGCTGTGGAGAGTTTGGTGCGGCAGGCGGCGGTAGATGGCTACCTGGGTGGGAATCCCGATGATGTGGTGCTGCTTACCCGGGTGGAGCTTACAAAGAATTCGTCGGTAGCGGTGGAGGAACTGGAGGCGGCTGCGCGCCGGGCTTTGGAGACAAGTGACTGTGTGGCCTTCGTTTCTGTGGAAGAAGCTTCTACAGGGGAACTGAAAGAAGCCCGCGGAGCAGGGCTTTCCTTAAACAAGCTGCGGCTTGTGAAAAAACTGGAGCAGCAGCTTCCGCCGGGTCTGGCCAAGGGCAAGGTGAAAGAGAATGCTAAGGAGCAGGGTATAAAACAAATTTTATCTTCAGCCGGAAAAAAGGTGCCGGAAGTATTTGCCAACGGTCGCGTACAGGGTAAGTCGAAAGAAGCGGACAAGAAAAACAAGCCCAAGGAGGAACACGGCAACCGGCCGGCGCTCCCACCGGGCCAAGCCGTTGCCACAGCAGCCAGGTAGAAGGAAAAACCTGCCAAGGCCCAGAACAAAAAGGAGAATTCGCAACAAGAGAAGCCAGACAAGACTGTAAGGCCGGAAGGTAAAGGTAAGTCAGGTGCGACGGAAAAGGGCGCGCAGCCGCCAGATAACAAGAAACCGCCCGGGCAGTCGGGAGCCAAGCGCAAAAAATAAGACACAGGAACCTTTACGCTCCCTCCTTTCATATTCTAAAACGGACCCAGAAGCGAAAGGGGGAGTGTCCATGCCTTACGATCATGGCAATTGGGGTCCTTCTGGCGGTGGCACTTGGGGACCTTCCGGGGGCGGTACGTGGGGCCCCCCGGGTTGCCCGTGGGGAGGATCGGGCAACTGGGGTGGCTGGCAGCAACCACCCGGCTGTCCCGGTATACCCAACAACGACCCACGTCAGATCGTCCAGCAAATTGATCCGGTGGCCCAGCACGGTTTGACAGAGCTGCAAGCGGGGGTCGACCCGCTCCATACGATGCGGGAGACAGCGCTCGGCGGCTACCTGGTGGCTAGTGGTTGTTCCGCCTCACAGGCTATTCAATTAATAGAGCAGTGGGAGCAAATGGGGCTGTTCCGTTAAGCCCTGGACTCCAGTGACCCGGGTTCAGCCCGGGTCTTTCCTGTTTAGGAAGGGATTTCCTCGATTCTAGGGCAGGAATTTTTTCGCTCGGCGCCAATTATACTATGATGAGAAAGGAAATACTCCTTGGAGGCTAAGGATGTTAAACTACGTCTTCTCCAGCAAGGCGAAGAGTCTTGCTTTTTTCGCTGCATTTTTGCTATTGCTGGTCGTATCAGGGAGTAGACCCGCCTCGGCCGCTCTACCCAACTTGGTGGGAGAGGCAGCAGTACTTATGGATGCTGAGACAGGTACAATTCTTGCGAGCCGCAACCCTGAACAGCGCCTGCCTATGGCCAGTACCACCAAGATGATGACGGCCCTTATTGCGCTGGAACGGGGCCAACTGGATGAGACAGTTACCGTCAGCGAGGAAGCTGCCTATCAAGAAGGCAGCTCCATGTACACCAGCCCGGGCGAGACCTATACCCTGGAGGAAATGTTGTATGGCCTGCTGCTCAACTCGGGTAATGATGCTGCCTGGGCTATAGCGGAGCACGTGGCCGGCAGTGTGCCGGAGTTTGTAGAGCTGATGAATGAAAAAGCACTGGAGCTAGGGGCCACGAATACTCACTTTGCCAATCCCAGCGGCCTACCCGACCCGGAGCATTACAGCACCGCCCGGGACCTGGCTCTTATTGCCCAAGCGGCGCTCGCCCGCAGCGATTTTAGCCGCTTGGTGGCCACCAAGGCTCAGGAGGTGCCCTGGCCGGTAAAGGGGGAGAATAAGCTCCTTATCAACCATAACCGCTTACTCTGGCGCTATGATGGTGCTGACGGCGTGAAGACAGGTTATACCAATGAGGCGCGCCAGTGCCTGGTGGCCTCTGCCACCCGCGAAGAACGACGCCTGATTGCCGTGATCTTAAAGAGTGAGGGCAACTCCGTTTGGACTGATGCGGAGAAGCTCTTGGATTACGGCTTTGCCAATTTTGAGAATAGGACCTTGGTGAGAGCTGGCGAGAGCCTGGCGTCAGCACCGGTTAAGGGCGGCGAAAGCGAAGAGGTTTCCCTTATGACCGCTGCAGACCTTACCGTGACCCTGCCTAAAGGGGCGGGCGAAGAAGTGGAAAAGACCGTGGAGGTTCTAGGCGAACTGGAGGCACCTGTGGCAGCGGGGCATCAGGCGGGCGAGCTGGTTTTTAGCCTGGCTGGAGAGGAGATTGGCCGGGTGCCCCTTGTTACCACGGTAGATGTGGCGCGACCAGTGAAGAAAAATTGGTGGTTTTGGGCGGCAGCAGGGCTGGCCCTTTACACACTGGTTTACTTGATCATGCGGTGGGACATCCGGCGACGGCGCCAGCGCATGCGCCTGCGGCGGATTATTGCCCGGTACCGATATCGTGAGTAGGATTGCATTGAGGCCGACGGTGTGTTCGTCGGCCTTCTTGTATTCTACCCCCAGAGAATGTGTTTCTCGGAATATGTTGCGCCGGGGCCTGTCCTTTACCGCT
>JAAYHG010000018.1 GCA_012735455.1 Bacillota bacterium | reverse complement strand
GGGTGGCACACAGTCGCTGCACACCAATTCTCGCGATGAGGCTCTTTCCCTACCTACGGAAGACTCGGTGCGGATTGCTCTCCGCACGCAGCAAATCATCGCTCACGAGAGTGGTGTTACTAATAGTATTGATCCTTTAGCGGGGTCATACCTGATTGAGAGCATGACAAACCGCATCGAGGAAGAAGCGAGGGCTTACTTGGACAAGATCGATAACCTGGGTGGCGCAGTAGCTGCTATAGAGCAAGGCTTCATCCAACGCGAAATCCAAGAAAGTGCCTATAGCTACCAGAAAGCTGTTGAAGCAGGCGAGCGCATAGTTGTCGGGGTAAATAAGTTTACGGTAGAGAACGAGCAGGCCCCTGAGCTCCTCAAGGTGGATGAAGAGGTAGAGCGCCGCCAAGTGGAAAAGGTGCGCAAGTTGCGCGAGGCAAGGGATAACGACAAAGTTCAGGCCGCCCTATCTCAGCTACGTACTGCACTCCAGGGCGATGCTAACCTTATGCCTTTTATTCTGGATGCTGTGCGCGCGTACGCCACATTGGGTGAGATCTGTGGCGTTATGCGGGAGGTTTTTGGTGAATACAAGCCCTCGGTTATCTTTTAGGAGGTGCACTAATGGAACGGCCTATCAGGGTACTGATTGCTAAACCGGGTTTGGATGGGCACGATCGGGGAGCCAAGGTCTTGGCCCGTGCCATGCGTGACGCTGGCATGGAGGTTATCTATACCGGACTTAGGCAGACCCCCGAGCAGATTGTTGAAGCTGCGCTTGACGAAGATGTAGATGTTATCGGTCTTTCCTGCCTTTCTGGAGCACATAATCACCTTTTTCCGCGTGTTACCGAGTTGCTGAGGGAAAAGAACGCCACAGACATTCTTGTCATTGGCGGTGGCATCATACCGGACGAAGATATTCCAGGCCTAAAGGAAGCGGGTATTAGCGCTGTCTTTACGCCTGGGACCCCCACTTCTGTTGCCATTGACTTTGTCAAGGAGAATGTGAAAAAGTGACGTCAAGAGGCTTAGACTCGAATTTGACGAGCGCGGCGGCAGGAGCTGGATGGGCAGAACGGGTGGTGCACGGGGACCGTCGGGCCTTGGCACGAGTGATCAGTTTCCTTGAAAATGAAGATCTGCAGGGTGTGGACACACTTAAGCTGCTCTATCCCCGGACGGGCCGAGCACACGTTATTGGTCTTACGGGACCGCCTGGTGCAGGCAAGAGCAGCCTGGCGGATAAGCTCATCAGTGAACTGCGCCACGGCGGCAAGACTGTGGGTGTGATCGCTGTAGATCCAACCAGCCCTTTTAGCGGCGGTGCTATCCTGGGAGATAGAGTGCGCATGCAGGGCTGGACAGGTGATAGCGGGGTCTATATTAGGAGCATGGGTACGCGAGGTAGCCTTGGCGGATTAGCCAGGGCTGCCCATGGGGCCATACAGCTGCTAGATGCGGCAGGCTTTGATTATGTGTTAGTGGAGACAGTAGGCGTTGGTCAGTCTGAAGTTGATATCGTGCGTGTTGCTGATACCGTTGTGGTGGTGGCAGTGCCAGGACTTGGCGACGATATTCAAGCCAGCAAGGCGGGGATTATGGAGATAGGCGACATTTTCGCGGTCAATAAGGCTGATCTTCCAGGTAGCAAGCGCGTGATTACCGAGATTGAGATGATGCTTGACTTGGGTATGCACCCGTACTGGCGCCCCCCGGTTGTCCCCACAGTAGCCGCTACGGGCCAAGGTGTGGCCGATCTAGTAAAAGCTATTCAAGATCATTATGCAGTACTTTCCACGGCAGACAGACTTCGGCAGCATCGTTTGGAACGGGAAAAGGAGGCAGTTCTCCTTCGACTGGGCGAACGCCTACGTCGCGAGATTCTTCAGGCTTGGTCTGCGGACAGGCTCAGTGAGTTATGGGCGGCCTTGGCAGCCAAGGAGATTGATCCTTACTCACTGGAAGATAAGTTGTACCACAGATGGAAAGGAGCGTGAAAGCTATGATAAAAAAAGTCGACCACATAGGGATTGCTGTCAACAATCTACAGACGGCCCTCGAGTTCTATGAGGGGATCCTGGGCATTAAGTGCACTGGCCAAGAGCGAGTGGAAGAACAAAAGGTAACCACGGCCTTTTTGCCCTTGGGAGACACCGAGCTCGAACTCTTGGAGTCCACTGACCCGACAGGACCGGTGGCTCGGTTTATTGAAAAACGTGGCGAAGGATTGCACCACATCGCCCTGCAGGTCGACAATATAGAGGCAGTGCTAGAAAAGATGAAAGCAGCTGGTGTGCGGCTGCTGGATGAGACGCCTCGTGGCGGAGCCGGTGGAACCAAGATAGCTTTTTTGCACCCGAAGGCCTCAGGTGGGGTACTACTGGAACTTACAGAGCGGCCGTAGAAGTAAGGACACGGTGAAGCTGGAGTAGGGCCGCAGGCAATGGACGATAGGCTGTGGGGTGTCCGGTCTCACTCTTGACCCTCCCCTGAACAAAAGCTAAAATGTACTCATATGTGCCAGGAGGTGGATAAATTGGCGAAAGATGTCTTGGCGGAGTTAGCGGCCCGACGGTCTCAGGTAGAGGCTGCCGGAGGAGAGAAAAGAATTGCCAAGCAGCATCAAATGGGCAAACTAACAGCCCGGGAGCGCATTCTGCGACTCTTAGATGCAGGAAGTTTTGTTGAATTGGACATGCACGTGAAACACCGTTGCACAGAATTTGGCATGGAGGATGTGGAAGCTCCGGGTGAAGGTGTGGTCACCGGCTACGGTACAGTAGGCGGTCGCTTGGTCTATGTCTTTGCCCAAGATTTCACAGTTATTGGTGGCTCCTTGGGCGAGATGCATGCCAAGAAAATAACGAAGGTTATGGATTTGGCTCTCAAAATGGGTGCACCTCTCATCGGTATCAACGACTCAGGTGGGGCTCGCATCCAAGAGGGTGTTGATGCCCTTTCCGGTTACGGACAAATCTTCTACCGCAACACTATAGCCTCTGGTGTTATTCCGCAGTTATCCGTAATTATGGGACCGTGCGCGGGTGGAGCGGTATACTCTCCCGCACTCACTGACTTTGTTTTTATGGTCCAAGGTGCTAACATGTTTATCACGGGGCCGCAGGTGATCAAGGCGGTAACAGGCGAAGAGGTTTCGCCGGAGGAGTTGGGTGGTGCCCGGACCCACAACCAGACCAGTGGCGTGGCGCATTTTATGGCTGGCAGTGAAGATGAGTGCTTTGAGCAGGTACGCACCCTCTTATCATACCTGCCCAGTAACAATTTAGAAACTGCACCGCGCGTTGATACCCAAGATCCCGTGGCCCGTGCAGACGAGGCGTTGAGAAATATTGTCCCGCCGGAATCGAATCGGGCGTATGAAATGCGCGATGTCATTACCCGGGTGGTAGATGACGGCGTTTTCTTTGAGACGCAGGCCCTTTACGCACCTAACATATTGACAGGTTTTGCTCGCCTAAATGGATACAGTATTGGTATCATCGCTAACCAACCGCGGGTCTTGGCTGGCTGCCTTGATATCAACGCTTCGGACAAAGCGGCTCGTTTCATTCGTTTCTGCGATGCGTTCAACATCCCCATCGTCAACTTTGTAGATGTGCCCGGCTTCTTGCCAGGGACGAATCAGGAGTATGGTGGCATTATTCGCCACGGTGCCAAGATGCTCTATGCCTATTCCGAGGCTACAGTACCCAAGATTACCCTGATCATTCGTAAGTCTTACGGCGGCGCTTATTTGGCCATGTGCAGCCGTGATTTGGGGGCGGACCAGGTCTTTGCTTGGCCGGGAGCTGAGATAGCGGTTATGGGTCCAGAGGGTGCTGCGAACATCATTTTCCGTAAGGAAATTGAGGGATCTGAGGATCCGCAGGCCACACGGCAGGAGAAGATCGCAGAGTATCGCGAACGCTTTGCCAATCCCTATATCGCTGCTGCCCGGGGTTATGTGGACGATGTTATTGACCCCATGGAAACGCGTTCCCGTTTGGCCTGCGCGCTGGAGATGCTTTCCAGTAAGCGGGAGGACCGCCCGGCGAAAAAACATGGAAACATTCCGGTTTAAGAGAGTAGGTGACGCTGGTGGAACCTCAGATTAGCGGTCTTACGTTGTCTGTCATTGCGATGGGTATTGTGTTTGTTGTCCTCTACGCCTTGGCCCTGCTTATCAACCTACTGAGGATATTGGTGGGGCCAAAGGAAGACAGGAAAACAGGACAGGCCCCAGCGATAGCGGCGGAGCCGGAGGCAGACTTTGACAGCCTAACTGAAATAAAGGGCTTCTCGCCGCAGGTGGTAGCGGCTATCACGGGGGCCGTGGCCGCGTACATGGGCCAGGGGACAACCGGCTTGCGTATTAGTGCGCTGAGACGCGTGGAAAGTCAGGGAACCTGGGCCAATGCCGGCAGGGTGGAGAACACTTCTAAGCTTAGGAGCTTACAGACAAGGAGGTAGTCCTGAAATGAGAAAGTTCTTAGTTACAGTAAATGGAGATACTTACGAAGTAGAAGTAGAAGAGAAAGGTGCAGCAACAGCTGTACCAGCGGCGACGATGCCTGCTCCTGCTGCCGCACCAGCTGCCAATCCAGCTCCAGCCGCCCCACAGGCTGCCCCCAAACCCGCAGCTGCAGGCACAGGCAGCGTAAAGGCTCCAATGCCAGGAAACGTGCTGTCCGTCAATGTAAAACCAGGAGATCAAGTCAAGAGAGGCCAGGTACTTCTTACCCTTGAAGCCATGATAATGGAGAACGAGATTATGGCACCGCAGGATGGAGTAGTAAAAGACATCTTCGTTTCCGCGGGCCAGTCGGTGAATACCGGAGATGTCCTGGTGAACCTTGAGTAAGCACACCGGGAGAGTGAGAAAATGAATCTATCCGAGAGCTTGATGC
>JAAYHG010000202.1 GCA_012735455.1 Bacillota bacterium | reverse complement strand
CGGTTCCTTACAGGGAGACCTTACGCAAGCCGGTTAAGATTGAAGGCAAACACAAGAAACAAACTGGTGGCCACGGGCAATATGGTCACGTGTGGCTTGAGATGGAACCGTTACCAGAAGGCACAGGGTTCCAATTCGAAGAAAAGATCTTCGGAGGTGCGGTTCCTAAGCAGTATATTCCCGCTGTTGAAAAGGGTGTTCGGGAAGCCATGCAAGAGGGCATCCTAGGTGGTTATCCCGTTGTGGATGTAAAGGTGACTTTGGTTGATGGTTCCTACCACCCAGTAGATTCCTCTGAGATGGCCTTCAAGATTGCAGCCAGCATGGCTTTTAAGAAAGGCGCCGAGCAAGCAGGTGCTGTTCTCCTAGAACCCATTATGAATCTCGAGGTCACAGTTCCTGACACTTATATGGGTGATGTAATCGGCGACCTTAACTCTAAGCGTGGACGTATCCTGGGACTTGAACCTACGGGCGGCTTGCAAGTAGTCAAGGCCCAGGTACCAGCAGCCGAACTTTCCAAATATGCTATTGACTTGAGATCGCTGACACAAGGCCGCGGCAGCTTTGTCATGACGTTTGACCACTACGAGGAAGTACCAGGACGAATCGCCGAAGAAGTTGTTGCACAGGCTAGGAAAAACAAGGCCGAAGAGTAAGCTCAGTACGTTGTGATACTTCGTGTCACCACCCCTAGTGCTTCACGCATAGATTACTACACTCGGAAATGTGCTAGGGGGGGACACCATGAGTGACTATTGCCCGTTCCAGGTTCTTACGGCCGCAGAAGTTTGCTGCCAGCTAGGGAAAGCAACATTCTCCCCTTCTGACAGCGAAACGAAATGGGCTTGTGCAGGCTGCAGCATACCCCGTGTTCTAACCAACCGCCAGTGTACGTACCTTAAACCTGTAAAACGGTTCGGACTGCGTGGTCAGAGCATAACCTTCTTTTGCTGTACACGCTTCAATGTTGCGATGGATGAACCGTCGCACCTTTGCCCCAACTGTGTAGCACGTGAATTACTGGAACCTTAGTTTAGGAGGCTCCTTCATGTTCGTCCTCCTCACCAATGATGACGGCATCAGCGCCGAGGGAATTCAAGCCCTGGTAGCGGAGTTTTCCCGCCACCACGAAATAGCTGTAGCAGCACCTGACCGGGAGCGCAGTGCTTCCGGTCATGCCATTACCATGGACCGTCCTTTGCGGGCTAGACCCGTAGAGCAAATCGGACTAGCGTGGGCCATCAGCGGTACCCCTGGTGACTGCGTCAAACTGGCTTTAAGTACACTTCTGCCTAAGCGGCCTGATCTTATAGTGTCAGGGGTTAACCGGGGTCCTAACATGGGCATCGATGTTTTCTACTCCGGTACCGTGGCGGCGGCACTGGAAGGGCTGCTTAACGGTGTCCCTGCCGTGGCAGTTTCCTTAGCCAGCTATGCTGCCGATTTAGATTATGCTGTGGCGGCAAGAGTAGCTAGGTCTGTGGCCGAACGGCTTTATCAAAAATCGGCTCTAAGTCGGACCCTTCTCAATGTCAACGTCCCGTACCTGCCCCAAGAAAAGATTAAAGGGGTGCGCAGTACTCGCCTCGCTTCCCAACACTACCAAACAGCCTTTGAAGCTCGCCAAGATCCTCGCGGTCACACATACTACTGGTTAGTAGGTGAACCCCTCCCAGAAGTAGGTGCCGGAGAGGACACTGATATTGCCGCTGTGGCAAATGGCTTTGTATCAATAACACCCCTTGGCCTAGACCTCACTGACTTCGATCGCCTTAATGAGCTAAGGAGTTGGTCTCGGAACACAGGAGTGCTTTGACACTTATTACCAGTTTTGGTATACTCTGGGTGGGGGGATGAGATATGACTGTCCTAACCACCCAAGACACTTCCGCACTTACCGTAGCAGAAGAGAGCTGGGAACAGGTAGTGGCCAGGTTAGAAGGTACGATAACCTCTGCCAAGCCAGAACAATTACTAGACTTAGGACAAGCATACCTAACAGGAAGGTTAGTAGGTTCCGCAGAAGAATGCTTTTCAGCCGCACTTAAGTTGTATCCTGGTCTAAGCCGAGCTCACTATTACCTAGGCTGTTTATATAGCAGGCAGGGACGTTACCGGGAGGCAGCAGTTGAATTCCGCAAGTGCTTGGCCGCTCAGCCCCGAAACGGCCATGTTTATGCTGAACTCGGCCTGGTGTATTTTAAACAAGGAAAATTGCAGGAAGCACGGGCCTTGTGGCAGCAGGGGCTCTTACTTGCTAAAGAGGAGCGACCCTTAATTGAATTACTGGAACACATGTCCTTTTCTGTTGTTTTGGACGAGGAAGAGCGCGTTGTCCCGAACCTGTGTCGTATGGCCCTTTTAGCAGTAGAAACTGACGAGAACTTGGCCCTTAGCTACTTAGAACGCGCCCGCAACCTGGAACCATTTAACCCCGCTGTTTTCGTTGATTATGCCCGCGTATTTGCGGCAACCCAAAAGCACGACAAAGCAGAAGCAGCGTGGCAGGAAGCAATTCGTCTTGATCCCTCAGAGCCCGCTTGGCAGGCAGGTTTTGCCGAGTATCTCTTGGATCGGGATCTCTGCCGTGACGCTCGTTTGTGGGCCGAGCGTGCAGTGGGCCTGGCGCCAAGAGAAGCTAAATATCATATTCTCTTAGCACAAGCCGAGGCCAAAGTAGGCAACTTGGAAGCAGCTGAACTACACCTTAAGTGTGCTCTCAAGTCAGAGCCCGAGGAACCCGCTGGTAATTATGAATTGGGGCGTCTGCTCTGGCAAAAACGCGAATTTGCTGCCGCCTTGTGCTGCCTACGTCGTGCTACGCGTGCTGGGAACTCTGAAGCCCACTCCTTCTTAGTTCATCTGCAGAAAAAGACCTGGAAAAATAGCGCAAATCGAATCACTGGCAAAGGAGGGTAAATTATTGGGCAAAGTGCTCATTGAGGGAGCCACGGTGGTTACCCTAGATAGTGAGGGAAATATTTTTTCTCCTGGAGACATCATCCTTGAGGACGACCGCTTGGTTTACGTTGGTCCAACCCAAGAACGTCGCGCCTGGTACCCAGATCGGGTTATCTCCGGCCACGGGAAAATTGCAATCCCTGGTTTGATCAACACTCACACCCATGCTGCTATGACGCTGTTCCGCAGTTACGCCGACGACCTGGCCTTGAAACCATGGCTGGAAGACAAGATCTGGCCATTAGAAGCAAAACTAACTCCTGAAGCGGTGTACTGGGGTTCACTCCTGGCTTGCCTAGAGATGCTAGAAGCCGGGGTTACAACCTTTGCCGATATGTACTTCTTGTGTGAAGAAACGGCACGGGCAGTAGAGGAGAGTGGATTGAGAGCGGATCTGGCGCCCGGATTAATTGGGGTTAGACCAGATGCACACAAGGCGCTGACTCAGGCAATAACATTTGTTGAACGCTTTCAAGGCAGCGCACAAGGCCGCATAACAACACGCCTCGGTCCGCATGCACCCTACACCTGCCCTCTGCCTTTCCTCTGCGATGTTATCGCAGCGGCGGGAAGTCTGGGCTGTGGCATACATATCCACCTGGCGGAAACCCGAGATGAATTCCAAGAATTGCGTACCAAGACAGGGCTCACCCCGGTAGAATATCTGCACGAAGCTTTGACTCAAGTCGGATCTGTACCCGTACTAGCGGCTCATTTGGTGCATCTGACTCCCTCAGACATTGAGCTCCTAGCCGAAGACAGGATTGGTGTTGCCCACAATCCCGGTAGTAATTTAAAACTCGCCAGTGGAATCGCTCCGTTGCCAAATTTACTGGCCAAGAATATAGCTGTAGGCTTGGGTACTGACGGGGCAGCCAGCAACAACAACCTGGACATCCTAGAAGAAGTTCGTTTGGCCGCACTGCTACATAAGTGTACAACCCAAGACCCCACCGTTATTCCTGCTCCGGTGGCTTTGAGACTGGCGACCACCTTGGGGGCCCGCGCTCTCGGACTGGCCGACAGAATTGGAAGCCTGGAACCAGGAAAACAAGCTGATTTAGTCCTTCTGAGTGAAAACGAAGCGCACCTCGTTCCGCACCACGACGTGGTCTCGCGGTTAGTGTACGCCGCCTATTCGGGAGATGTAGATACTGTGTTAGTTCGCGGGCAGGTGCTGCTTGAGAAGCGCCAGCCACTAACCCTGGATAAGGAACGCATTATCGCCG
>JAAYHG010000201.1 GCA_012735455.1 Bacillota bacterium | reverse complement strand
TTCGCTACCGATCTGCCAGATATGGTTCCCTGCATTGCGCTGGCGAGAACAGCAATCTTAGCAGGACCGCCTACTGCTCGACCGGCTACAGCATTAGCCAAGTCGATAATGAACTGCCCGATACCAGTCCGCTCTAAGAAAGCTCCAAAAAGGATAAACAGAAAAACAAAAGTAGATGAAACCCCTAGTGGGATACCCAAGATACCCTCTGTGGTAAAGAACATATGCCCAATGATGCGTTGCACCGAGAATCCCCTGTGTTGGAGAAAGCCTGGCATATATGGACCGACATAGGAGTAGACCAGGAACGAAGCAGCTATGATAGTGATAGGTAGTCCCACAATCCGGCGGCTTGCTTCCAGCACCAAGAGTATGGCTACTGCACCCACCACGTTGTCCAATTTGGTAAACATCCCGGCTCGCATGAGCAGGTCCTGGTAATTGAGGAGCCAGTAAACATTAACACCCAACCCCAAGAGAGCCAGAATAACGTCAAACCAGTACATCGACCGCATATCATCAGCTGTCTTAGCTTTTCTGGGATTAGGATACAGCAAGAAAACCAAGACAAGGGCAAATGCCAGGTGTATGGTCCGTTGTTTCTGTGCCGGCAGAACACCAAAGATGGCGGTATAAAGTTGGAACAGCGACATCCCAATGGCCACCAGCTTAATTAACGTAGCCCAGAAACCCGTCAGGCGCCTAAACTTGGACTCTAAGTCAACTTGTGCTTTAATCTCCTCTATTTCCTGTTCCGTAAGCTGCCTATTCTCCTCCAATTCTTGGCCCCCTTTTTGTTACGATTTTGGTGTTGGCTCACTGAGAGCCAGCCATCGTGCCTTGGTGCACCAGAGGAACCAGCGCGGGTGCTTACCCACTCTCAACCTGATAGCTGTTCCAGGCGGCGTCACATTGGCCAGCGGCAAGGTGCTATCCCGAATGATGAGCTTATGCTTGGCGACCCACCCCACCGCTAACACAACCTCCGGGAAAACGCGATTCATATTGGAGAGAATGTATTTACCGTCCTTCAGCTCAAACTTCTCTCCCGGTTCCGGGGCGTAGGGTAAACCGGTTCCATTCATGTCATAGATGGTGCCGTCTACCATTAGGGACCCATCCGGCTCGAGATGAAGCATCTCTAACACGGGGCGACGGACAATGGAGTGCATGTACCAAATGGTTATCGTCTCCCCATAGTCTGCTGGAATTGCCGCCAAGAGACGCTTAGAATCGCGTTCCAGTATGTCTAGGCTGGAAGCAGGCAGTAGCGCCCAGACAACGATAGCAGCCAAGATAATTGCCACTACTACAATATAATGGGACTCTTTCCTCATAGCATTGAAGGCCGGATAGAGCTTGCTCTATCCGGCCTGCCCCCTTTACGGCTACTGACTACTAGGGCAGGTTTGTTACGCCCGCTTCCTTATAGTACTTGAGAGCACCGGGGTGAATTGGCACGGTGATACCTTTGACAGGATCGTCTGGATCCATGTATTCAGCTTTGGCGTTGATTCGCGCTAGCTCATCCTTGTTTTCCCACAGAGTCTTGGTCAGATCATAGACCACATCTTCCGGTAGGTCCTTGTGGCCAAAGAAGCAGGCCTGCACAGCAATGGTTAGGACGTCTTCGGTCTGGCCGGTGTAGGTGTTGGCCGGCAGAGTAAAGGTGCTGAAGAAGGGGTACTTCTCCTGGATCTTCTTGACTTCCTCTTCGGTGAAGGGAAGAACCCGGATGGCCTTAACAGTGGCTACGTCCTGAATACCGGCATTCGGAGCACCGGTGGTTAACATGATCACGTCAATGTGGTTATCCTTGAACTGATCGGCCGACTCAGCGTAGGAAAGGTAGAAGGGCTCGATATCCTTGTAGGAAAGACCAAAAACATCTAAGATCTGGCGCGCGTTGGCCTCGTTACCGGAGCCAGGAGCGCCTACCGAAACCTTACGACCTTTTAGATCAGTAATGGACTTAATTGGGCTCTCTTTCGGAACTATGATCTGGATTACCTCGGGATACAGGGTGGCAATACCCACGGAACTGGTGATAGCTTGGCCTTCAAAAGCCTCAATGCCTTTGTGGGCATATTCGGCGATGTCGTTCTGGGTCAAGGCCAGCTCAACTTCCTTCTGCTCCACTAGCCGTAGATTCTCGACAGAAGCTCCGGTAGCCTGTGCAGTAACGTTGTAGCCTTGCAGTTTGGAGTTCCAAATGGAGGCCATACCACCGCCCAACGGATAATAGGTTCCAGCCGCTCCACCGGTGGCAAGGACCATCTTCTGCTCTTGTGCTGCCGGTGCCGGCTGCTCGCTACCCTGCTGGGGCTGTTGCTGCTGACCTCCGCCGCCCCCACAACCGGCGGCAACCAAAGCGACCACGAGAAGCAAAACTCCCAAGGTAAGAATCCGTTTCACAGACTTCCCCTCCCATCATTGTCCGTTTTTGTGCTTGCTTCAGACTATTCTTTAGCCTAGGTTCTAGCGCTCCTTCACCCCCCCGAACAATTATGACAACCAATCACGTCTCTTAGTATTCTCCCTTTCTTGCCAAGTTCCTGCCTAAAGCCCAATTTTTGCTCTATATCATCTATAATATCATCTATAATAGTTTCAAACCTTTGTTAAAAACAAGACAGCCCCGCGTTTGGGGCTGTCCTTAACTGAACCACTTAGCGTCAGTTAGGGTAAAAAGCGGATTGGATTCTGCGGTCGCCCAGCTATCCGCACCTCAAAGTGGAGATGCGGCCCCGTAGAATTGCCGGTATTGCCAACCCGGGCAATGGCCTGTCCCCTCTTAACTTCAGCACCCGGCTTTACCAGGTACTTGGAACAATGGGCGTAGATGGTTTGAACATTGCCGGGGTGTTCCAAAGTGACTGTATGGCCATACCCACCATTCCAAGCCGTACTGACCACCCGTCCGGGAGCAGCTGCAACTACCGCTGTTCCCACCGGAGCAGCAATATCCAAGCCATAGTGCATGCGCCCATTGCGCCAGCCATAGTGAGAAGAAATCTGGCCGCGTGTTGGCCATACAAGGGAAATAGCGCTGGCTTGGCGGGACACGTTTGCTCTGGCCACACCAGGAACTAGCACGGTTTCACACACAGCCAATCTCTTGGGGTCCAGGCCAGGGTTGGCCTCGCGTAGCGCTGCCAGGGAGACTCCGTAAGCCTGAGAGCTCCCCCAGAGGGTATCGCCGTGTTCCACACGGTGCAAAACACCAGC
>JAAYHG010000200.1 GCA_012735455.1 Bacillota bacterium | reverse complement strand
TAAGTGCACCATGCTCCTGGGGGCATTAGGGCTACTTGTTGCAATTGCTATGCCCCTGGTCTTGGGCTCATACGGCATAAGTCTCTTAACCCAGATGCTCATCTTTGCCCTCCTGGCCATGAGTCTCGATATTTTGGTTGGCTATGCCGGCTTAGTCTCACTAAACCATGCCAGCTTCTTCGGAATTGCCGCCTATACCGTTGGTATTCTCAGCACTCATGGCTACAACAATTTTTGGCTCGGTCTGGCTGCAGGTGTTGTTGCTGCTCTGCTGCTCGGATTGGTGCTGGGTTTATTGGTATTGCGCAGTAGTGGGCCTTATTTCCTTATGATTACCCTCGCCTTTGGGCAGATGCTCTTTGCTCTGGCCTGGAAATGGCGTTTTCTGACCGGCGGCGACGATGGTTTGCCCGGGATTGCGAGGCCAGACCTTGGTATCCCAGTTTCTCTCTGGCCTACGAGCAACTTCTATTATCTTGTTTTGGCTGTCTGGACGCTCAGTTTAGTTTTTCTCTACTGGTTCATTCGGTTACCCAGGGGCAAGTCCATTGTGGGCACGCGGGAAAGCGAATCGCGTATGCAGGCCTTGGGGTATAACACATGGGCCATCAAGTATCTAGCGTACGTTCTGGCAGGTGGTGTTGCCGGGTTGGCAGGTGTCCTGCACGTTTATTACAACGGGTTTGTAAGTCCGCAAGAACTAAACTGGACCATGTCCGGCACCATACTCCTGATGGTTATCATTGGCGGAGCCGGCACTCTGTTTGGCCCGGCTCTCGGGGCGGGGATCATTGTTTTGCTGCAGAACCTGGTCAGCTCTTATACTGAACGTTGGCCGCTGGCAATGGGCATAGTGTTCATACTGTGCGTTATGTACTCCCGATCGGGCCTCTGGGGGTACATCTTAGAACTACGAAATAAAGGTCGGATGGATCATGAATGCCTTAGAAGTAAGAAACCTCAGTAAAGACTTTGGGGGGCTTAGAGTTCTAGATAATGTTTCGTTCTCGCTCCGCCCTGGAGAAAGGCGTGGTATCATTGGCCCTAATGGAGCCGGAAAGACTACCCTTTTTAACATCATCAGCGGTAATCTAAAACCCAGTGCAGGCGATATTTTTTTATACGGTGCAAGGGTTACCCGCCTACCCTCCTGGCACCGGTCGCGGTTGGGCCTGGCTCGTACCTTTCAAAAAAGCAACCTCTTTTCAGGCCTAAGTCTCTACGACAACCTTTACCTCGCCTTGTTAGCCACCGACTCTCCCTTTAATGCCAAGGATATTCTGAAAGAGTGGGGTATGTGGGAGAAAAGAAAGATCTGCGTTGATCGACTTTCCCACGGCGAGCAACGTCAAGTGGAGCTGTTGCTGGCGCTGGCTCAGCATCCTAGAATAATCTTGCTTGATGAACCAACGGCTGGTCTGTCGCCGGCGGAAACCGAGGTCATTGTCAAGATAATCGGCGATCTTCCCAGGGATATAACCATCCTCATTATTGAGCACGACATGGAAGTTGTTTTTGCTCTGGCCGAGAGAATTACTGTTCTCCATTTTGGCCAGATAGTAGCTGAGGGAAGCAAAGAAGAAATAAAGTCTGATCCACGGGTGCGGCAGATCTACCTGGGTATAGGCGGGGAGGGGTTATCGCGTGCTGCTCCTAAACGAAGTCCACACCTATTATGGTAACAGCCATGTCCTGCAAGGGGTATCGCTCAAGGTGCCAAGAGGCAGCGTGGTGGCACTTCTTGGCCGCAATGGTATGGGAAAAACTACTGCTGTTCATACAATAATAGGC
>JAAYHG010000199.1 GCA_012735455.1 Bacillota bacterium | reverse complement strand
TGTGGTCCTGATTGCAGGAAAAGGACATGAAACATACCAGATCATCGGGGATCGTGTGTTGCCTTTTGATGACCGAGCTGTGGCGCTTGAGTTTCTAAAGGAGATGAATTTCCATGCAGCAGGTGACGGTAGGTGAGATAGTCCAGGTGACAGGAGGCAGGTTGCTGAGCGGGCATCTGGACAGCACTGTCACTGGTTTCGCCACTGACTCCCGCCAGATAAAACCAGGAGACGCCTTTGTGGCTCTGGTGGGGGAGCGGGTGGATGGGCACAACTTTGTATCCTCGGTCCTAGCAGGGCCAGCGGTTGCTGCCTTGGTGATGGCAGTACCGGAAGAGCTGCCGCCAAGGAAGGCGGTGATTCAAGTTGAAGATACAGTATCTGCCTTGCTTAAACTGGGGGCCTGGTACCGGCGGCGTTTTGCTGTACGTACGGTGGCAGTGACAGGCAGCACTGGCAAGACCACCACCAAGGACTTGATCGCTGCAGCTTTGAACTCGAAGCTGTGTACCCTTAAGAACGAGGGCAATCTTAATACTGAAATAGGGCTTCCACTTACACTTTTTAATCTAGGGACGCAGCACGAGGCGGCGGTGGTTGAACTAGCAATGCGAGGCCCCGGTCAGATTGCCCGGTTAGCTCAGGTGGCACGGCCAGAGGTGGGTGTAATAACCAACGTGGGAGTTACCCATATTGAGGTTTTGGGCAGCCAGGAGAACATTGCTGCCGCTAAGGGTGAGCTTCTGGATGAACTGCCAGGAAGTGGCTTGGCCATACTCAATGGTGATGACCCTTGGGTGAGGAAACAGGCTGTACGTAGCCGGGCACGGGTGGCATATTACGGTATGGGTGCGGAGGTCGACTTTAGAGCCACAGGGGTGGAGCTTCTAGGGAGCGAGGGACTGCGCTTTCAGGTATCCGGTCCCTGTGGTAAGGGCGAAGTCTTCTTGCCGCTGCCAGGAGAGTTTAACGTCCTAAACGCTCTAGCGGCCGTTGCGGTGGGACACTACTTCGGCCTGGAACTGAGCGAAATACAAAAGGGGCTGGCAGCCTTTCGACCATCGGCCATGCGGCTCAATCTGATGAAGCGTTCTGACGGCGCACTCATTATTGATGATAGCTATAACGCCAATCCCACCTCCATGCGCGGTGCACTAGAAACCCTGCTGCAAGTAGCTAAAGGGAGGCGCACCGTGGCTGTGCTGGGGGACATGCTCGAATTGGGTAGTGTGGCGCAAGAAGCGCACAGAGAGGTGGGACGTCTGGTAGCAAGGTTGGGGGTGGACGTTCTTATCACTGGTGGTTCATTAGCGGCAGGGATTGCGGCAGCCGCTAGAGGCGAAGCTACAGCGCCCAAGGCTGTATTTGTTTGTGCTGACCAGGAGGCTGCGGCGAAGGTTGCTCAAGAAGAGGTCCTGCCAGGTGATGTGGTATTGATTAAAGCTTCTCGGGGGATGCGTTTTGAGACAGTGGTCTCTGCCCTCTCCCAAAAAGGGATGGAGGGGGATTAATGCCAAGTGCGCTTATTATGGCCGGGACCTTTAGCTTGGTCCTTACCCTTACCCTTACCCCTCCCCTGATTACTTACCTAAGACGCCTAAAGTATGGGCAAACAATCCGAAGCCAGGGACCGGCGCGGCACCAGGTAAAGGCAGGCACGCCTACCATGGGGGGAGTCGTCCTAGTGCTTGCGGTGTTAATTACCACCCTGCTCTTTAGCGACCGTAGTCCGGAGGTGTTGTTTGCTCTAGGAATTATGGTCGGTTATGGGCTCATTGGTTTAGAGGACGACTGGAAGAAAGCCGTGAAGCGGAGCTCCCTAGGGCTAAGGGCGCGGGAGAAGCTGGCAGCGCAGGCGATCCTAGCTGGGCTACTGGTGACCTGGGTGTATTTTAATCCTGCCCTCGGTGGTAGCGTCTGGGTGCCCACTTTAGGGAAGGTTGCTCTTGGCTGGTGGTATATACCTCTGGTTACTTTTCTTGTCGTTGTAGGGACCGCCAATGCTGTCAACCTGACAGACGGACTTGACGGTCTGGCCGCCGGAACAGCTACCATAGCCTTTCTTGCCTACACGATAATTGCTCTAGGCCAGAGTACCGAACTAGCTGTCTTTACAGTTGCCTTTGTTGGTGCCTGTTTGGGCTTCTTGTGGTTTAATTCCTATCCGGCCCGCATATTTATGGGAGACACAGGTTCCCTGGCCCTTGGGGCAGGACTGGGTGCGGTGGCGGTCCTTACCAAGACAGAGATCCTCTTGGCTATTATCGGCGGTGTTTTCGTGCTAGAGACCATCTCGGTGATTCTGCAGGTGGTGTACTATCGGCTCACTGGCGGGCGGATTTTTCGCATGAGCCCTCTGCACCATCATTTTGAGCTCAGCGGATGGCCAGAACAGGTGGTAGTGCGGCGTTTCTGGTTTACGGGGACAGCCTTGGCTGTGGCCGGGCTGGCGCTGTGGTACTTGGGGGCGTGAATTATATTACCCTAGCCCCCTGGCTAGGTAACAAAAGAGGGTGGCGGTGAATGCGGGACTTTGCTGGCAAACCTGTGTTGGTGATAGGGCTTGCACGTAGCGGATGCGCTGCGGCCGAAGTCTTGGTAAAAGAAGGGGCCGTGGTGGTAGCGACGGATATTAAACCCGCAACGGCTTTAGGGGAGGCTGCTGTTAGGCTGGCTGAAATGGGGGTACAACTGGTTTTGGGTAGCCACCCGCTTTCTTTGCTAGACGGGACCGAACTTGTGGTGGTGAGCCCTGGTGTTCCGGACAGATTACCCCTTCTGACAGAGGCCGAAAAGAGAGGGCTGCCGGTTATCAGCGAACTGGAGTTGGCGTGCAGCCTCTACCCTGGGCCCTACCTGGCTATAACCGGGTCCAACGGCAAGACCACACCCACTACCTGGGTGGGCTTGGCTCTTAACGAGGCCGGGCTTTTGGCGGCCGTGGCCGGGAATATCGGTGTCCCTATCAGCACGACGGTCACCTCCATACCGGTTGGCACCTGGGTGGTGGCGGAGGTTTCCAGTTTCCAGCTGCAGCGGACAGTGCACTTTCACCCTCGCGTCAGTGCGATCCTAAACTTAAGCGAAGATCACTTGGATCGCCATGGCAGTTTTGCTGCCTACCGTACGGCCAAGGCCAAGATCTTTGCCAACCAAACGCCGGAGGATTATTTAATTCTAAATGCTGACGACGACAGGGTGCGGGCTCTGGCTGACTTCACGTCGGCGCAGGTGCTTTTCTTCAGCCGTAGGCAGATCCTGAGTGAGGGGGCCTTTGTGACAGAGGGCAAGTTGGTCTTAGGCTGGCAGGGCGAAAGAGAAGTCTTGTGCCGCGTGGAAGAGGTAAGCATCCCAGGAAGACACAACCTGGAAAACGCACTGGCCACTGCTCTTTTGGCGCGAGCGGCTGGGGCCAGTCCGGCGGCTATTGCCCACGCCCTCAAGACTTTCCCAGGTGTGGAACACCGCTGTGAATTTGTGGCCTCCATCGATGGTGTCTCTTACATAAACGACTCGAAAGGAACCAATCCTGACGCCACCATAAAGGCGTTGGAAGCCTTTTCTCCGCCTTTGGTACTCATAGCTGGCGGTAGGGACAAAGGGGCCAACCTCACCTACTTGGTGAGAGCGATTAAAGAGCGTTGTCGCGCTGTGGTGCTTTTAGGCGAGGCAACGCCCAAGTTTCGGACCGCCTTGGCGGCTGGGGGTTATACAGACGTGCTGGAGGCAGAGAGCTTGGCCCAGGCGGTACGACAAGCTCGTGCCTTGGCCCGGCCAGGCGACAGAGTGCTTCTTTCCCCAGCTTGCGCCAGCTTTGATATGTTCTCCAACTACGAAGAACGCGGCCGCGCATTCAAAGCAATTGTAGCGGAATTGAAGGAGGAGCCGACATGAAAGACAAAGGGCACCCCGACTTTCTCCTCTACTTTGCGACCGTGACTCTACTTGGAATAGGGATTGTCATGGTGTACAGCTCCAGCAGCGTGGCGGCCACGGCTGACTTCGGTGACAGCGCTTACTACCTTAAGCGTCAGATTTCGTGGACGGCCCTGGGGCTTATTGGCATGAATATTATGCTAAGGATTGACTACCGCCGTCTCAAACCCTTGGCCTTGCCAGCCCTCTTGGTTTCAGTAGTCTTGCTGGCCTTGGTTATGATCATAGGCTTTGTGGGTGGTGGGGCACAGCGCTGGCTCAGAATCGGGTCTCTTAGTCTACAGCCATCCGAGGTGGCAAAGCTAGGCAGTATCCTTTTTCTGGCTTCATACTTGGCTGACTGCAGTAACAAACTGCGTTACTTTTGGCGTGGACTGATTCCTGCATTGATGATAGTGGGTGTTATCTGTGCTATGATTCTGGAGCAGCCGGACCTGGGGACTGCGGTGGCCTTGGCACTCACAGCCGGGGTTATGCTTTTTGTGGCAGGAGCCGACTTCAGGCACCTAACCTCCGTGGGTTTGGCTAGCCTGCCTGTACTGGTGTATGCCATCATGGGGGAAGAATACCGAAGGAGGCGTTTCCTAGCCTTCTTAGCTCCTGAAGCCGACCCTCAAGGAAGTGGTTACCATATTATTCAGTCCCTCTATGCCCTGGGATCAGGGGGACTACTGGGGGTTGGTTTGGGCCAGAGCCATCAAAAATATTTTTATCTGCCTGAGCGCCACACGGACTTTATTTTTGCTATCCTGGGCGAGGAACTGGGATTGTTTGGTACCTTCCTTGTGCTGGGCTTGTTCTTTCTCTTGGCCTGGCGGGGGTGTCGTGCTGCTATGCTAGCGCCGGATCGCTTTGGGGCCCTGCTCGCCATGGGAATTGTGAGCATGGTGGTTTTGCAGGCCTTAATTAACATTGGTGTGGTTACAGGTTCTCTGCCCATCACCGGCATACCACTCCCCTTTATCAGTTATGGTGGTTCATCGTTGATCTTTTCCCTGGCAGGAATTGGTATCCTCCTAAGTATCTCCAGACACAGTGCCAGAACATGATCAAGGAGGCTGTGTTATGCGGGTTCTTTTCACAGGCGGTGGCACGGGTGGGCACGTCTATCCGGCCTTGGCTGTGGCCCAGCTTTTGAGAAAAAACGACCCCGGGTGTCAAATTCTGTTTGTAGGTACGGAACGGGGGTTGGAGCATGACTTGGTACCAAAGGCCGGCTTTAAGCTTGAGACCATCACTTCTGCTGGCCTAAAGCGCAGGTTATCTCCGGAGAACATCAGTACCCTAATTCGCAACTGGTATGGGTTTGGACAGGCTCGTAGTATCTTGCGGCGCTTCCAGCCGGATGTGGTTATGGGTACGGGTGGTTATGTAACGGTGCCAGTGGTTCTAGCGGCGGCACTAGGGGGAATTCCTATTCTGCTCCATGAGCAAAATGCTTTACCAGGGCTGGCTAATCGTTTGCTGAGCCGCTTTGCTAACCGGGTCGCTGTCTCCTATGAGGATTCGGCCCGGTTTTTCGGTGATAAACATAAAGTGATAGTTAGCGGCAATCCAGTGCGCGAGGAAATTTGGCAACGCGAACAGGCGGTTGCGCGGACAAATCTGGCCATCCCAGCGGATGCCAAGCTGGTACTGGT
>JAAYHG010000198.1 GCA_012735455.1 Bacillota bacterium | reverse complement strand
GGTGCCTGTCTGTCGCCACCAGGCAATAAAAAGGGTAAGTATACTTAGCCCACCGGCATAACCGGCCAAGACATCGGTGGGGTAGTGAACCCCCAGGTAGAGGCGACTGAGTCCCACCAGAAACAAGAATGTCCCGGTTCCTACCAGCACTCTCAGTCGGTAGTGATCGGGCAACTTGTCTATCAACAAGACCCCAAGAAGGCCAAAGAAAACGGTGTCCATCCACGCGTGCCCGCTGGGGAAGCTGAAACCGGTGGCGTTCTCTAAAGGGAAGAGGTTAGGTCGAGGGCGCCGAAAAAAGCTCTTAAGGGCTTCCATAAGGCTCCAGGCACCGAGAATGGTAACTATCACTGCCAAAGAGGCTGGCCAGCGACGCCGAAAAAAATACGCTGCTGCCAAAAAAGGAGTGGCCAGAAAGAAAAAGGGCGTATGGCCAAAAAGACTCATGAACTTAAAGAACACGTTCAGGGGCTCTGTTCGGAGGGAGACTATTGCCCCGAGAAGGGCATAGTCCAGGTGTTCCACTGCAGGCAACCCTGCGAGGATACTCAAAAGAATAAAAGTAGCGATAAAAGCTAAAGTGGCAAGATAGCTGCGTAAGCGCCGACGCTGCATACTTGCTACCCCCTTCTATTCCAAAACTTTGTAAACAAACCCTAAGGTGTACTTTCTTGGCTGCTTTGGTATAATAGGGGTTGGCCTAGGGCGACGAAAGAAGTCGAAGTTAGGCGGTACTAGTCTTGGTGGAGGTGGAGCGTATGGATCTGTGGTTTTACGAACAAAGCGGGCCCAACCTGCGGGTACATTATCGGGTAAAAGAACTCCTAGAGAAGAAGAAGACCGAGTACCAGGAGCTGGTAGTGCTGGATACAGAGCGCTATGGCCGCACTCTGGTACTGGATGGGGCCGTCCAAACCACGATTAGGGACGAGTTTATTTATCACGAGATGATTGTTCACGTACCCCTCTTTACCCATCCGGAGCCAAAGAAGGTCTTGGTGATCGGTGGGGGAGATGGTGGGTCGGTGCGGGAGATCCTAAAACACCCCACCATCGAAGAAGTACACCTGGCTGAGATTGACCGCGAGGTGGTGGCCGCAGCGCGGGAGTACCTGCCAGAGATCAGCTCTGGACTCTCCGACGAGCGCGTTCAAATTCACTATACCGATGGCATTAAGTTTGTAGCGGAACACAGCGATGCCTTTGATGTGATTATCGTGGATTCGCCCGATCCAGTAGGCCCGGCAGTGGGTCTTTACAAGCAGGACTTCTACAGCAGCATATACCGCGCGCTGAAGGCGGATGGCATTTTTGTTGGCCAGACTGAATCGCCGTGGAGCAATCAGGATATTGTCCCGGGTATCTTTGCCAGGATCAAAGCCGTTTTCCCCATCACACGCATGTACCTGACCTGCGTTCCCACTTACCCTGGTTGGATGTGGAGCTTTACCCTAGGCTCCAAGCAGCACGATCCCCTAGATATAGACCCCACCAGTATTCCAGAGCTGGGTTTTCGCTGCTACACGCCTGCTCTGCACCAGGCGGCCTTTGTTTTGCCCCGTTTTGTCGAGGAACTTCTCTCCAGTGCCGAACCCAACAAGTGAGGCTAACATATAATGGTTCTGAACCAAATTGATACAGCAAGTCCTCGCTTCTTAGCCAGTAAGGAGCACCTTTCCTCTGCCGTGGTGGCATTACTCGGGGTCCCCTTGGATGTTACAGTGAGTTACCGCCCTGGCACCCGCCGGGGCCCGGAAGCAATTCGCCGTTCCTCCTGGAATCTAGAAGAGTTCAGCTTCTATCAAGAGTGCGATCTCAGTGCAGCCCCCTTTACCGACTTAGGCGATCTGGCTCTGCCTTCAGGTAGCGTGGGGCGCTCACTGGAGGTAATTACCAGCGCTGTCCAGGAGTTAATTCGTGCCGACAAGATTCCTTTCCTGCTGGGGGGTGAACATCTTCTCACCCTGGCGGCAGTCCGTGCCCTGGCTGAACACCACCCCGACCTTGTTGTGCTGCAGTTGGATGCCCATGCAGACCTGCGTCCTGACTATGAAGGAGAGGAACTCTCCCACGCCACAGTAATGCGGCAGATAGCGAACTTTCTTCCACCCAAGCAGATTTATCAGTTTGGCATCCGCTCCGGCACTGCGGCAGAGCTTGAGTTTGGGCGCGAAAACACCCGCTTTTTCCCTTTTAAAGTGGAGGAATCCCTGCGCCGTGTGCGCCCTGAGCTGGTAGGAAAACCCCTCTACCTCACGCTAGACATTGACGTCTTTGACCCGGCCTACGCGCCCGGCGTGGGCACGCCTGAGCCCGGTGGGCAGTCGGCGCACGAAGTCCTAGCCGCCCTCTCCTTGCTGCGCGGGCTCAATCTGGTGGGGCTGGATATTGTAGAGGTTTGCCCGCCTTTTGACCCGAGCGAAAGTACTGCGGCGTTGGCAGCCCTACTGGTGCGTGAGTTGCTCCTTTTGTGGGCACACAGGTAAGCTGAGAAAAGTTTGTAACAAAATGGTAATAAATATCCTGTTTGCCTGAGAAGGAATAAACTCCCGTACGCCGAACTTAAATAAAAGTTGTTGGTTACGAAAAAGTAAACAGGGTTGAGGTACATAGTGCGGGAGTTCGGGGGAGGTGGTGCGGTGCCCACAGGCATAGAGAAGGGTGCTTCACACCTCCGGCCGCCGTGGCATAGGTTGTTGGCTGGAGGTAGGAGGCAGCGTCGCAGCTACGTTATTGGCGTTTTGGCCCTGCTCTTGGTTGGGGTTGCAGTGATTTTTCCCTTCACACAAAAGGTTTGGGCTATAAGTGTGGATGGACAGGTAGTTGGTTGGGCCGAAGACAAGGAGCAGGTGGCTGACTTGGGCGCCACTATTCTTAAGGAAGATGGGTCTCCTCCCGAGGCGGCAGGCAGGGTCAGTTACAGCGAGGTTCCTAAACGCCAGGTGAATCTCTCGGCCGAGGAAGACTTAAGAAAAGAGCTGGCGCGTACGCTCTTGGGCCTAAGAGAAGGTTACACCATAACTGTGGCAGGTGAACCCTTAGTAAGGGTGGCCAGCGAGGCGGACGCCAAGGCAGTAATAGAAGGGATTAAGGACAGTTTCAACTCTGGACCTGAGGTTGAAGTAAAAGATGTAACTTTACAGGAAGAGGTCTCCTTTAGAGCGGAAATGGTGAAAGCCAGCGAGATTAGGGGTATAGAAGAGGCTGTTACCTATTTGCTACGGGGTACAGACGAGACCAAGGAGTACGAGGTAAAATCAGGGGACTCGCTGTGGAGTATCGCCCGCGCCCACGACCTGCGCGTGGCAGACCTGGAGAAGGCTAACCCGGGGCTTAAAGGTTATCTCCAGCCGGGGCAAAAGCTGAACCTGGTGGTTCCCAAACCCTATGTCAACGTGATCACGCAGGAAGAGAAAACGGTAACCGAAAAGATTCCCTTTGAAACCCAAACAGTTAAGGACAGCACGCTTTATACCTATGAGAAGAAAGTCCGCACGCCTGGACAGGCTGGCAGTAAACAAGTTACTTACAGCATAGTGCGGCAAAACGGCCAGGTGTTAGAACAAGAGGTTATTAACACCGTGGTGGAGAAGGAACCCGTAACCCAGGTAGTGGCTGTGGGTACGAAAAAGCCAACTATTGTTGGTACTGGCAGTTACGTTTGGCCAGTCAGTCGTGGCGGCACAATAACCTCCCGCTTTGGGCGCCGGGGCAGCAGCTTCCATGAAGGTGTGGATATCGCGGCTCCTACTGGCACCCCCGTTCTGGCAGCAGACGATGGTGTGGTGGTCCTAGCAGGTTGGAAGGGTGGTTACGGTAAGTGTATCATTGTAGAACATGGCAATGGTAGTGCCACCCTTTATGGCCACCTCTCTCAGATCTTAGTACAGCAGGGGCATAAAGTAGAAAAGGGGAAGACCATAGGCCTGGTTGGTTCCACGGGCAAGAGTACAGGACCACATCTACACTTTGAGATTATGCAGAGTGGGGTAAAAAAGAATCCCCTGAACTACTTTACTCACAAGTGAACAAAACAGGGGTCAGGGCAAGCCTGACTCCTTTCTTAATCAAGGATGGAGGAGAACAATGCAGGGCTGGTCGGAATTCAAGGCTGTCATATTAAAGCGTACAGGGATAGACCTTAATGCTTATAAAGAGCGGCAGATGCTGCGTCGCCTTACTTCTCTCATGGCCAGCCGGGGTGTGGAGGACTTTGGCTCTTACCTGCGTCTTTTAAGCCAAGACCCGAAAGCGCTGCGTGAGTTTATGGAGCGGCTTACCATTAATGTTTCAGAGTTCTTTCGTAACCCCGAGCGTTTTCAGGAACTGAGGGAGCGCTTTCTACCCAAGCTCCTCAAGGACGCCTCCGGTGCTGTAGGGGACCGTGGCGTGCGGCAGCTAAGAACCTGGAGCGCTGGCTGTGCGGCAGGAGAGGAGGCTTACTCATTGGCAATTCTTCTTGCCGACACAGTTCCAGGTCAACGGCTGCCGGTCCTGGCAACGGATTTGGACGCCGACGCACTCAAGGAGGCCGCCATAGGGCGTTATCCCGCGGCTCGCCTCAAAAATGTTCCTCCGCACCTGCAAAAGCGCTATTTTGAGCAGGATGGTGATTTCTTTACAGTGCGCCCTGAGCTGCGAGACCGGGTGCGTTTTCGCCGACATGACCTGTTGCGTGACCCCTACGAAGGTGACTTTGACTTGATCCTCTGTCGCAATGTTGTTATCTACTTTACGGAAGAGGCAAAGGATCTCCTTTACAAGCGGTTCGCTGCCGCCTTGCGGCCAGGGGGTATCCTCTTTACCGGAGCCACGGAACAGATTTTCCAGCCGCAACGCTACGGGCTACAGCTAGTGGCACCCTTCTTCTATCAGCGCAGTAGCCTATGAGGCGGCGTTAAGAAGCTCGCTTACCGTTACTGCTTTGAGCCCTTTTTTCTTGAGGCCGTCAAGAATCAGCGGTAGGGCTTGGGCGGTTTGCTCTGTGGGGTGCATAAGCACAATCCCGCCAGGCTGAATGTTGTTTAGTACCCGCTCGGCAATTATCCCTACGCCGGGCTGTTGCCAGTCTATGGTGTCCACGCTCCACATGATAGTGCGGTAACCGGCCTCGGCTGCTGTCTGTACCACCTGTTTATCCCACTCCCCGTAGGGCGGTGCAAAAAGAGCAGGCCTTTTTCCTGCCAGCTCTACCAGCAGCTTTTCCGTGCGCACTATTTCTTTTTTCAACTCTTCTGCCGGGATCTGGGTTGGGTAGGGGTGAGACCAGGAGTGATTCCCCAGTTCGTGGCCTTCTGTGGCTATGTTGCGTGTCAAGTCCGGGAATTGCTCTGCCCAGTCCCCTACTATGAAGAAGGTTGCCTTGACGCCATAGTCTTCAAAAGCAGCCAAGAGACCGGGGAGAAAGTCCTCTCCCCAGGCGACGTTAATGGTAAGGGCTACCAGAGGTTCCTTGATGTCAACCTGAAAAACAGGGTCGCCGCTCTGTCCAGTGGCCGGAATAGGGGTTAGTTCTTGTATCCCTTTGAGTGAAAGAACCAGCAGTCCCGTCAAAGTCAGGGCTAACACAGCAGCTAACAAACGGCGCCTTAGCCGCCTGGTGGGCAGCGGGATGTAAAAGACGCGCATGGTTCCCCTCCTCCACGTTCTGTAATTGCGAATTGGTGCCACTATTCTCCTAAACACCGTATGACCGTAAGCTGCCCTTTAGACCCAGAAACAAGAAAACTGGACATAGGGGAAATGATGTAATTAGAGCGTAAAAATAGCGTAATGGGTATGTAATTGCTGTGTGGTATTATTACATTGAACCCAAGCGAAAACCTTTGAACCCCCTCTCAGATATGCGCGGCTAACCGCGCTCTTTTTTTGTTACTACCTTCCATTGAAGCTGCTTGTCCCGCCCGGTATACTTAAATAAGGAATAATTTCTAATCAAACTCATTCGATAATGACTGATTATGAGCTCTGAGCCTTTAGGCGGACTGTCCTGCAGTGGGTTGAGATGGGGGCTAGGTGGAAAAGAAGGCGATCAGCCGGTAGGCCTTGCCGGCTGGGGAGAAGCCGAGCTCAAACAGGGGAGGTAGGGAGATGGCCGAAAAGATCCTGGTGGTGGATGACGAAGCTACCATAGTGGAGTTTGTTCGTATTAACTTGGAGAAGGCCGGCTTCAGGGTAGTAAGCGCCGGCGATGGTGACGAGGCCCTAGCCCTGGCCGCCTCCGAGCGGCCGGACCTGATCGTTCTGGATATCATGCTGCCGGGGCGTGACGGTTTCGAGGTTTGCCGCGAGCTACGACGCACCACCTCTGTTCCCATCATCATGCTCACTGCCCGCGATGAGGACATAGATAAGATCCTTGGCTTGGAGCTGGGAGCCGACGATTACCTCACCAAGCCTTTTAACCCGCGTGAGCTTGTAGCCCGGATCAAGGCTATCCTTCGCAGGGTAGACCGCCTGGGTAAAATGGAAGGCCAGGTCCTCAGCCGTGGCCGCCTACAGATAGATCTGGAGCGCCATCAGGTTACCGCCGGTGGGCGCTTGGTGGACCTTACCCCTAAGGAGTTCGAGCTCTTGGAGCTTCTGATGAAAAACCCCGGGCGTGTCTTTTCCCGGGAGATGCTGCTGGAGCGCCTTTGGGGATACGACTTTTTTGGGGATTCCAAGACCGTGGACGTTCACATCCGGCGTCTGCGG
>JAAYHG010000197.1 GCA_012735455.1 Bacillota bacterium | reverse complement strand
GTTCATTTCGTATGCCATATTGCCCCTCCTGGTAGCATTTCCCTTAGCTTTCCCACTTTGGCAGCTACCCATAACCTTTCCCTGGCGAGCAACATGGCGCCAACAATACATTAGAAGCCGCGGGCAGTAATCGGCGAACTTAACAGAACCTCGGCTGGGACCTGCTACCTATAAAACGCGCTGAAAAATTTACCCAGCCTTTCTGTACCGAGCAAAATATTTTCCAGCGGCGGATAGGAGAAGCACAGCCGGAGCTGGTTGCTACCCTGTCCGTGAGCGTAGAAGGAACAACCTGCCACATATGCCACCTTTTCCTCCACCACTGCACGACGCAGCAGCTGGCCTGTATCAAGACCTTGTGTAGGCGGTAGCGTTACCCAAGTAAAGAAACCACCCTCTGGCTCTACCCAGTGTGTCCCCTGGGGAAAGTACTGCGCCAAGCCCGCCACCAACGCTGCAGCCCGTTTCTTCAGTATTTCTTTAGAGTTTTCAATCTGGCGGTCGATAATCCCTTGCCGCCCGCACTCAAGGGCGAGATACTGGCTCAGGCTGCTGGAGCACTGGTCGTTGGTCTGCTTGGCTGAAATTATTTTCTCCGCCAGTGCAGGTGGAGCCGCCACCCAGCCCAGGCGTAGTCCTGGTGAGAGGATCTTGGAGAATGTACCAAGAAAGACAACCCCTTCCCCACTGTCCAAAGACTTGAGGCTCGGCTTAGAACTTCCTGCGAAACGGAGTTCGGCATAGGCGGAATCCTCTACTATGGGAACACCATAGCTGGCAGCCAGGTCCACTAAGAGGCGACGCCGCACTGTGCTTAAGGTAGTGCCACCGGGGTTTTGAAAGCTGGGAATGACATAGATAAACTTCGGTTGCGCACCTCTTTTTTCCAATTCCTGCAATCGCTCAGCCAAAAGGTCCACCTGCATACCCTCATCGTCAGTGGGTATCTCTTCCACCTGCGCGCCGAAACCGCTGAATGTTTGAAGTGCGCCCACGTAGGTAGGGGCCTCGGTAATTACGATATCCCCTGGCGTCAACAAGACACGGCAGATAAGGTCTAAACCCTGGAGTGCGCCGCTGGTAATCACTATTTCCTCAGGAGCAACCTGGGCAGCAAAAGACTTCTTCATGCGCTCACTTAAATACTCCCTCAGCGGTGTAAAGCCAGGCGTAGGACCGTACTGCAGTGCTACTTCTCCCTTGGTAGCCAGGATACGGTCCGCAATCTCCCTTACCTCGGTAAGACTAAACATCTCTGCCGCTGGAAAACCACCCGCCAGTGAAATTACCCCTGGCTCCTCACTGAGACGCAGGATTTCGATAATACCTGAACCGGAGTCAACTTGGGCCGCGGGGGCAAATAGCTTTTCCCATTCCATGTTACCACTCCCTTTTGGCGGTAATAGAAAAACATTTCTCGCACAGATAGGATTCTCCTGCTGAATGAAGAAATGTTAGTATATAACAAATGATATTAAGGATCAAGCGAAGGAGGTAGTATAATGGGCTCTAAAGTAACCATTGCCACCCTAAGGGAGAAGGTGGCCAAGGGCGAAAAAATCACCATGCTCACCGGTTACGACTACCCGCTTGGCTTAGCAGAGGAAAAAGCAGGTGTTGACATTATCTTGGTAGGCGACTCCCTTGGCATGACAGTTCTGGGTTACGATTCCACCCTTCCCGTACGCATGGATACCATGATTGACCATGCCCAGGCAGTGCGGCGCGCCGCCCCTAACGCCTATCTTGTCGGTGACATGCCCTACCTGTCCTACCAGGTAAGTATTGAGCAGGCGATAGCCAACGCCGGCCGCTTTATGAAAGAGGCTGCCTGTGATGCCGTTAAGCTGGAGGGCGGCCGCAATGTGGTGGATGTGGTTAAGGCCCTTACCAAAGCTACTATCCCTGTCATGGGTCACATTGGTCTGACGCCACAGTCCATTGCCATGCTGGGCGGCTTTAAATCGCAGGGACGGAACTTAGAAGCAGCAGAGAATCTCATTAACGACGCGAAGGCGCTAGAAGAAGCAGGGGCAGTGGCGCTTCTCTTGGAAGCTATGCCCCCAGAGGTGGGTAAAATTATCACCCAGCGCGCCGGGATTCCCGTCATCGGGATCGGCGCCGGTCCCTACACCCATGGCCAGCTCCTCATTGTGCACGATATGTTGGGCTTTTTCGACGCCTTCACACCCAAGTTCGTAAAGAAGTACGCCAACCTGAATGAGATCATTGCCAAGGCTCTGTCAGAGTATGTAGCTGATGTTAAGAGCGGCTCCTTCCCAGCCAGCGAGCACTGCTACAAGATGCAACCCGGTGAAGCAGAGGCACTACTTAAGAAGTATGGGTTGGAATGAGAAAGTAAAAGGGAAGTAAACAAAAATCCCCGCTGCGCTACGTAGCGGGGATTCTGTGTTATTCCGTTACCCTGGTTAAGGCCACCACATTGTCTCCCTCTTCCAAACGCATCAAGGTTACACCC
>JAAYHG010000196.1 GCA_012735455.1 Bacillota bacterium | reverse complement strand
GTACCTTGCTCTCTATTTGAACCTGCGGCGCGCGTGTGACAAGAATCACCCCGGAGATAATAAGAACGGCTCCGAGAACGGTGGCCGGGTTGATTTTTTCGCCCAGCATTACAGCGGAAAGTCCAAACGAAACCAGGGGCTGAAGATACTGAAACACAGCCACCCGGCTGGCCTCCATTTGAGATAGCCCCCAGTACCAAAAGTAGTAGGCAGCTACAGAGCAAAAGGCTCCAAGAAACACCACCGCAGCCCAGCCCGCAGCGTTAAGGTTTGCCGCCTTCTGTAGGACCCCCAGAGGAAGAGCCATTGGATAAAACCAGAGGGTACCAAAAATGGTGATGTAAAAAGTGGTGACCAGGGGCGAGTACCGTTGCATCATCTTTTTGCCAAGAATAGAAAACAACGCCCAACACAAAGCGTTCACCACCATGAGCAGGTCGCCTGTCATGCTCTTGTTGCCAAAAGAAAACTCGAAGGTACCGCGGCTGCTGACAGTTGCCACACCAAGGATAGCAAGAGCTATACCCAAAAGTTTACGGGTGGTCAGGGGCTCATGAAAAAACAGGGCTGCAAACAAAGCGGCAAAGAGGGGTGAGATGGCCACAATGAGCCCTGCATTAGAAGCGGTGGTAAGGCTCACAGCCGTGTACTGCACCATAAAATAGGTGGTAACGCCGAGAAGGGCTAGCCCGTTCAGGGCAAGAATGTCCCTTCCCTTGGGGATCGGCAGTGGCTCGCCCCGACGCTTTTGGCTCAGGAGGAGCACAGGAATAAAGAGGATGCTGGCCACAGTGAAGCGCACCGTGGCCAGGTTTATGGGACTTATCTGGCTGAGAGCCAGCTTGGCCACAGGGAAGGATCCGCCCCACACGGTGATCACATAAAGCAGCGCCACAACAACCTTCGGTGACATAGGCTTCCCCCTTCTCTCCTCGGGCTAATGTTAAGACTTTAAATCACAGACTACGGCTGTTCCTTACTCTGACGGGAGAAACTAAAGGGCCAGCAGTATATTCGCCGACAAAACCTCATTTCCTTCCAGCGGCCGAGTATCTGCATAGTTTTTCCAGGGGAGGCAATACTATGAAAAGGCCGGGGAAAAGGGAGAGAGGTTAACATGCCTAAACATCTGCGTATGAGACAAGTCACGCTGCTTAAGATTACCGTTGGTGTAGTATTATTTCTTATTATTGCCCTGGGGGTTTACGTGCTGGCCAGCCCCTTGCCCCCAGCCGACGTTCCTCTGTCCAGCCGGGTCTTTGACGTCAACGGCAAGCTAATCGCCAGCCTCTACAGCCAGGAGAACCGCGTGGAGGCAGCCCTAACGGACATGGCCGCCCACTTCCGCGATGCTGTGGTGGCTATTGAAGACTCCCGTTTCTACGAACACTTCGGGGTGGATCCGATAGCCATAGCCCGGGCAACGTACCGGAACCTTAAGGCCGGCCGGGTAGTGGAAGGCGGCAGCACCATCACCCAGCAACTGGCCAAAAATCTGTACTTAACACCGGAACGCACCTTTGAGCGCAAGCTGCGGGAGCTGCTTCTTACCCTGAAGCTGGAGGCCCGTTACTCTAAAGAGCAGATCCTGCGCATGTATCTCAATGCTATCTACTTCGGCCACGGTGCCTACGGGGCAGAGGTAGCGTCACAGACCTATTTTGGCAAGTCTGTCCGGGACCTAACCCTGGCAGAATCGGCCCTGTTGGCCGGGGTGCTGCGCGTCCCGGGCCGCTACTCGCCTTATATTGATCCTTCAGCTGCCTTGGAAAGGCGAGAGGTGGTCTTGAATCGCATGGCGGAACTGGGCTACATCACGCCGGAGGAGGCAGAGGCAGCCAATAGAGAACCCCTGCGCCTGGTCGGCCTAAAAGAGAGGGCCGGCCGGGCTCCCTACTTTGTGGACTACGTGGTACAGCAGTTGGAGGAGCGCTACGAGGCCGACGTGCTGCGCAAAGGCGGGCTTAACATCTACACCACCTTGGACCTCAACATGCAAAGCGCCGCTGAAGAGGCCTTTCTTCAGGGGCTGCCGGTGTCCTTCCGGGATGCCCGCGGCGTCACCCAACCACAAGGGGCCCTGGTGGCGCTGGATCCAACAAACGGTGCTATCCGGGCCTTTATTGGCGGGCGGGACTTTTCCGAAACCCAGCTTAACCGGGCTTTGGCCCCCAGGCAGCCAGGGTCTGCTTTTAAGCCCTTCGTCTATTTAGCGGCTATAGAGAACGGCTACACCGCAGTCAGTACCCTTGTATGTGAACCCATCGCCCTGCCGGTGACAGGACAACCGCCCTGGACCCCTACCGACTACGGCAATGAGGACTACCATTGGCGCCCCCTCACCCTGCGCGAGGCGCTAAGAATTTCGGATAACGTGGTTTCCGCCCGCCTCAACTACGAGTTGGGCCCTGCCAAGGGCATCGCCACTGCCCACAACCTGGGTATCCGGAGCAAACTGGCACCCCATCTTTCTTCTGTCCTTGGTACTAACGAGATAACCCTCCTGGAGATGGCAGCAGCCTTCGCGCCCTTTGCCAACGGCGGCAAGCGGGTTGAGCCGCTCGCCATACTCAGGGTGGAAAACCGTTTCGGCCAGGTGCTGGAGGAGCACCGCCCCAACGTACAGAAGGCCGCCGATGAGCGCGCCACGTATATCATTAGCAGTATTTTGCAGGACGTGACAAAGCCGGGTGGCACAGCCAGTGTAGTGGGTAGAACCGTGGAGCGGCCGGTGGCAGGAAAGACGGGTACCAGCCTGGGCAACGCGTGGTTCGTGGGCTACACCCCGGACCTGGTGGCGGCGGTTTACGTGGGCAACGACGAGCCTGCCCGGGACATCTTTGGCACCGGTGGCGGCCTCGCCGCGCCTATTTTCGCCAATTTCATGAAGACCGCCCTGCAGGATAAGCCGGTACGGGAGTTCACGCGGCCAGCCGGCATCGCAGAGGTGGAAATCTGCAGCGAGTCAGGGCTACTGGCCACGCAGTGGTGCCCGCAGGAAAGCGTATACAATGAAGTGTTTATCCAGGGAACTCAACCCTGGCAACCCTGCAATATCCACACCCCGTGGAGTAATTGGCAGATCCCCTGGCCATTTAGCCTGCCAGAACCCGAACAACCCTCCACGGAAACACCGATAGAGACACCAATAACAGAATCAGATCATCTGGAACCTGCACCGGAGTAACTACTTTTCCTCCCGTTACCATGGGTGTAATAAATTGCGCCAGCTGGTAAGTACCTGCCGCTGGCGCCTTTCTTTTTTCCTTGGGACGGGCCCTGCCAGTTTTATCACAGTGACAGTGCCGCCCCCGGCAGGTTATAATGACCGTACTTAGCGGGAACACTGTGTCCTTTTTGTTGCCTTTGCCATAGCTAGAGAAAGAAAGACATGAACACTCACACCTAGGAGGATAAAAATGAAGAGAAAAGCTGCAGCACTTGTGGTCATTCTCTGTATTCTGGCACTGGCCCTTCCAGCTTCTGCTGCACCTTTTGGTACCCGCCTCCTTTACAGCGGCATCAAAGGAGATGATGTATCGGAGCTGCAAGCCGCCTTGAGCAGACTAGGGTACTCCCCTGGTCCAGTGGACGGGGATTTTGGTTATCGCACTGAACAGGCGGTGCGTAGATTTCAGGCCAGCCAGGGGCTGCAGGTGGACGGAATAGTTGGTGCAGCCACCTATGCGGCTCTGTCCAAGGCCCTGAGCACCCCTTCCCGTTCAGGGGCATCTTTTGTCCGGTACATAGTCCAGCCGGGCGATAGCTTGTACTTTATAGCCCTGCGCTATGGCACAACAGTGGACGACATTTCGAAAGCCAACGGTCTAACCTCCGAGTGGATCTACCCTGGACAAGCCCTGGCTATACCGCGCAGTTTCTCTACTCCCCCGCTGGCGGAAACACCAACTCCCCCTCCAACCGGGCCAATAGATAAGAGACAGGGCCTGGACGTGGTGGGCTACTATGTTGAGTACTTTGCCGGGGACGATCTCTCCTATCAGTCCTTCAGTGCCTACAAGGACAATATCTCCACCATAGCAGCCTTCGCCTACAACATTAACTGGGACGGCAGCCTCTCGGGGCGACCCTTCACTGAACTGAAGACAGCAGCCCGGAAGGCAGACAAACCGGTTCTCGCCCTGGTGCACAACATCACGGCGGGTGGCAACTTTGACAGAGACCTTGTGCACGCGGTACTCACCAACCGTGCGCTGCGAAAAACCACTGTTCAAAATATCAGCAAACTGGTACAAGAGGGCGGCTACAGCGGGGTTAACATCGATTTTGAAAATGTTCCCGCCACCGACCGCGACAGCTACACCGCCTTTGTGGGTGAGCTGGCCGCAGAGCTGCGGCCGAAGGGACTGCAGGTCACCCTCTCGGTACCGGCTAAGACATGGGACGACAAGACAAACGCTTGGTCCGGCGCGTTCGACTACCGTGCCCTGGGCGAACTGGCCGACGCTATCATGATCATGACCTACGATGAACACTGGAGCGGCGGGGCGGCCGGTCCCGTGGCATCCCTGGGCTGGGTGGAACAGGTGATAAAATACGCTGTAAAGGAAATCCCGGCCGAGAAGATCCGTTTAGGCCTCGCTGCCTACGGCTATGACTGGCCCGCCGGCGGATACGGCGGACGCGCTGTGACCTCCACCGAGGCCACGGCCCTGGCCCGGCGTTACGGTGCCAGTATCAAGTGGGATGCAGCTTCACAAAGCCCTTACTTTACCTACTGGCCCGGTTCTTACGCCCGGGAGGTTTGGTTTGAAAACGCCTCCAGCCTGGCTGGTAAGCTGGACTTGGCGGCAAGGTACGAGCTGGGCGGCGTCGCTCTATGGCGTTTGGGTTTCGAGGATCCCAAGTTCTGGGATGTGCTGGGTTCTAAGTTTGAGATTAGATAACGCAAGTAGAAAGGGTGGACCTTAGGGGTCCACCCTTTTTTGCTTGCCTTTTTGGCAGGGCTACCGGAATCCCCTCACCTACTCTAGTTCAAGATAAAGAACAGCGAGACGGCTTAAGACTGCCGCACCCTCAGCCCGGGTCGCCACCTCCTGCGGGGCCAACTGCGGCCCAGGCCGCCCCCGGATAAGGCCTGCACGCAGGGCCAACTCCACATCGGCTCTGGCCCAGGGCTCAATGAGGTCCGCATCCGGGTAGGAGCCGAGGATGGCATGAGCTTCGTGTCCTTCCAAGGCAGGTAGAAGCTCAAGGGCGCGGAGAACCCGACCTGCCATTACCATAAGCTCCTGGCGGGTAAGGGCTAGCTCCGGTTCCACCGGGGTCGACTCCCTCTGGAGAATAAGGAGGGCATCCTCCCTGGACATGAGCAGTTGTCCCAGCCAGTCCAAGAGCACGGCGCTGGTGACAGGCTCGTCTGGGTAGAAAAGTCCTGGAGCAGCACATCCCAGGTCTACTCTGGTACTCAGTGCCTCCAGCTCTACCTGCGACCAGTGGCCGGACACATCCAAGGGGTAGTAACCAGCTGCCGGTGTGCTGGAAGCAGGGTGAAGGGTACCGGGACCTGGATCCCGGTTCTTCGGTTTGCTGCCTCCCGGCTCTGCAGCCGCAGGTACTACCTGAAAAGAGAGAGGAAGATCTACAGCCTGCACAGTCAGGCTGAACTCAAATAAGACGAGCCAACAAACCACCAAGCCTGCCAAAGCGGCGGCAAAGACCCTGCCGCTCGCTCTCTTAGCGGACAAGTATGGGTTACTAAAGTGCATCTTTATATTGCGTAAGGACAGCATGTCTCTCTCCTAATTCTGAGCCACCTGTGCTTCTACTCTGAGAAGGAAGTGATAAGTTCCATCCACCATTTGTGCCGCCAGCGGTTTAAGTTGAAGCTTTAAGTCTAAGGATTCACCTGGTGACAAAACTGAATTGGGGATAAATTGGGGGGCGGTGCTCAGCAGGAATTCCTGGCTTGTCCCGTAGTTGACAAACACTGCGAAGTCCAGCCCCAATTTATACTTGCCATCAGAGGTGTCAGAGCCCCAGACCTGGATTTTTTCCGGCACATTGCCTGTGTTGGTAACGGTGACCACAAGGGTAGCTGAGCGTTCACCTACCGGAATGGGTCCGAACCCTTGCTGAGCAGCTGATAACGAAATGGCGGGGTTCGCATTCGCCACGGTGAAATCTCCAAGACCATCTTGTGCTACCGACCATTCAATTTCTGTGCCCATATCTTGGATTAAGAAACAAGTCCAGGTGTAAGCACCCGCGCTGCCGGCTGGCCAGGTTATCTTTAGCGGCAGCCTGCAGGCGGCTTCTCCGCCAGCCAGGTTGATCCCGCCCGGCGGGCCCAGCCGGGCAACAATGTTACCTTCGGTATCCCGGATAAGTGAAACCGGCTCCCACCGGCCGTCACCGCTAATGTCCTGGGCTATGGTCAGGGCGTTCGCACCGCTTATGGGAACTGCCGTTGGCACTCCGCTTATAGTGAGGACGGGGGTAAGTCCACTGTATCCCCGGCTGCTGTTGTTGGCCAGTTCCAGGTC
>JAAYHG010000195.1 GCA_012735455.1 Bacillota bacterium | reverse complement strand
GTATACTCATGGCTACCCTACTTCTTTACATGCTGGGCGGGCAGCTAAATCTCTCTCTCTTGGCCCAAGCACTTCCCCAGCAGGCCGCACTTTTTCCAAAGAACCTAATTGCAGCCGGCACCTTTCTCCTGGTCGGCCTGGGAGTCAAGTCAGCACTGTTTCCCCTTCACTCCTGGCTCCCGGATGCCCACTCTGTGGCACCCTCCCCTGCCTCAGCCCTGCTCTCAGGCTTGGTGGTCAAGATATACGTACTGGTTCTTCTGCGTGTGGCATGGGGAACGTTGGGTGGCAGCTTCCTCTCTCTCCTTCCCTTCCAGGAGGTACTCCTTTTTCTTGCTACAGTATCCATCTTTCTCGGTTCTATCTTTGCAATAGCACAATCGGATCTCAAACGTATGCTCGCCTATTCCACAGTGGCCCAGATGGGTTACGTGTTCTTAGGCTTGGCCGCCAACAATGAGACTGCTTTCACAGGTGCTGTCCTGCACCTTTTTAACCACGCCATTCTAAAGGCCACGCTCTTTCTCGCTGCAGGAGGCATCATTTGGCAGACTGGGGAACGCCGCTTGAGGAACCTGGTAGGTGTGGGACACAGATGCCCCATTGCCTTAAGCGCGTTTTCCTTAGCCGCATTAGGCATGATCGGCATCCCTGGTACCGCAGGGTTCACCAGCAAGTGGTTCCTGGTGGTAGGATGCCTACAAGGCGGCACTCCTGTGTTAGCTTGGGTTATCCTTCTTTCTAGTCTCCTCAACGCTATCTATTATCTACCAGTTGTCATCTTGGGTTTCTTCGGACACAGCGATCAGTGCGAAACCAGGTTCCACTTAGACCAGATGCCCTTAGGACTCCTGATTCCAATCTGCTTCTTGGCTCTTTGTACACTATTCTTCGGCCTCTGGCCCTCCCCGCCTCTTGTTCTAGCTCAAGACATTGCCTATCAGTTCTTTTACCATGGGAGGTGAATCATCTGTTTTATCTCCTCCCCCTTATAGGTATCCCTCTTGCGGCCGGGTCCATCTTACTCTTTCATACAGGGACCGAAAGATATAAGTGGCCTTGCGTGTTTGTTGTCTCCACCCTCGTTCTACTCTTCGCCAGCGCCATCTGCAGCCTCAAGCACCCGGTCCAGCTCTTCTCCTACCGCTTCACCCCCATTGTCACCATAAGCTGTAATCTCGACTCCCTCGGTCTCTTGTTTTCGCTGCTCGCCTCCTGGCTCTGGCTCTTTACCCTGGTTTATTCCCATGGCTATATGCGGCACGAGGAGAACACTCGGCGCTACCTAGGTTTTCTCCTGCTTTCCCTGGCAGTTACTAACGGGATAGCCTTGGCAGGAAACCTGGTTACCCTCTTCTTCTTTTACGAGGCGCTAACCCTCACTACCTATCCCTTGGTCATACACCGTCAAACTCCAGAGGCAATGCGGGCGGGCATTGTCTATCTGGCCTACAATCTCATAGGAGCAACTTTCGTGCTGCTAGGTATTGCCACCCTGGCCAGCCAACTCCAGTGCATAGACTTCGTACCAGGTGGCATCATCCCCGCAGACACATTCACCCCACAGGGGTTACTGCGTCTCTTTTCTCTCCTTTGCATTGGCTTCGGGGTGAAATCGGCTGTGATACCCCTGCACCATTGGCTTCCCACCGCCATGGTGGCCCCTACTCCCGTGAGCGCCCTGCTACATGCCGTGGCGGTTGTAAATGCGGGTGTTTTTGGCCTCTTCAGAACGCTGGGTTATGTTTTTGGTAGCGGAATCTTGAACGATTCTGGCCTCGGGCAGTTGCTCAGTTGGCCCATGATCATAACCATTGTCTTGGGCTCCATCTGGGCCTTCCGCCAGGATGATCTTAAGCGCCGCCTGGCTTACTCCACAATTAGCCAACTCGCTTACATGGGTCTCGGGGCTTCCCTTCTCACACCTAGCGGGCATACAGCCGCCCTGCTGCACTTTTTTAACCACGCCCTCTTGAAGATAACCCTGTTCTTCTGTGCCGGGAACCTGGCCGATGGCAGTGGTAAGACCAAAGTCAGCGAACTGGCTGGGGTTGGCTTTCGCCAACCGGGGACGCTGGCCGCCTTCAGTGTGGCTGTCCTTGGCATGATCGGGTTGCCCCCTGTAAATGGGTTCCTTAGTAAGTGGTATCTGGCCTTAGGCGCCCTCGAGGCTGGAAGGCCATCGGTGGCAGGGATAGTACTGCTGAGTGCCCTCCTCAATGCCGGCTACTTTCTACCCATTGTCCTTTCGGCCTTTAGTCAGCGACCATCGGAGCCTACCCCTCTCGCAGAACCGCCGGCCAGCATGCTCCTTACCACTCTGATACTGGGAACTGCCTGCGTAATTTTCTTTATCTGGCCCCGGTTACCCCTTTTCCTAAGCGGATGAACCTGAATGTAGAAACTGTCCCAGAAAAGGAAGTGTGTAATGGCAAAAGTACCACCCCTTATAACCCTGCTCCCACTGTTCCTGGGAACTTTCATACTGCTCTGGCGCGGGACAGATGAGCACAAGGCTCGTCTTTCTCTAACAGCACACGCCTTGATCTTTGCGTTGTTGCTCCCGCTTTTCCCAACCATAAGCCACAACGAAACCCTGGCATTTGACCTGGCGCGGTTTTTTTCTCCTTACGGCCTTTCTTTTAAGGTGGATGCCTTAGGCTATGTACTAGCTATCGTTGTTTCATTTGCCTGGCTTATGTCATCCTGCTATGCACTGTCGTATATGCGCAAAGAAAAACACGGGGCTCGCTACTGGGCCTTTTCCAACTTTACCTTAGCCGGGTGTCTTGGAGTCACCTTTGCTGGTGACCTCTTCTCCTTGTTCGTTTTCTTTGAGCTGATGTCCCTTATCTCCTACATGTTGGTCATTCATACAGAAACAGCAGAGGCGCTACGCGCTGGGGCCAAATACCTATACCTTGGCATCATCGGTGGGCTCTTCTTACTCTACGCCATCATGGCCACTTATGAGGTGTCGGGAACGCTGGATCTTGAAGAACTGCGCTCTTTCACCTTTCCGGACAACGGCGTTTACACACTTTCTATCTTCGTAGCCTACGTGATCGGCTTTGGCATAAAGGCTGGAATGGTACCACTGCACATCTGGCTGCCAGATGCACACCCGGTGGCTCCCGCCCCAGCCAGTGCCCTCTTATCAGGAGTGCTCCTGAAGATGGGAGCTTATGGCATGGCCAGGGTATTTCTCGACCTCTTTGGACCTGAATACTTGCGCTCCTCTGGCTGGTCTCAGATCGTGGTTCTTCTGAGCGTCATCAGCATCATCTTTGGCTCCCTGGTAGCAATAGTACAGGACGACCTGAAACGACGCCTGGCCTACTCCAGCATTAGCCAACTAGGTTACATTCTGCTAGGGCTAGGGCTACTCACCCCCTTGGCGCTGCATGGAGCAATACTGCACATTCTGAACCATGCTCTAATGAAGAGCTGCCTTTTCTTGGCAGCAGGGGCAATAATCTATCGTACCGGACGCCACAGGGTATCCGAGCTGGACAACATCGGCCGGGCAATGCCCTGTACCCTACTGGCCTTTTCTGTGGCTGCCCTGGCCATGGTGGGAATACCACCCCTGGTTGGGTTTATCAGCAAGTGGTATCTGGGGCTAGGGGCAGTGGCCAGCGGCCATCCTATCTGCCTGACCTTTCTTCTCATCTCTAGCTTCTTAAACGCCCTCTATTACCTACCTATCGTCACGCGCGCCTTTTTTAACCGGGCAGCCTGTCCCTTTCCCACCTTTCAGGTATCTCCCCCTATTGAGAGTTCATCACCCACTGCAACACTTCCCCCTACGCCGCTACGTCCTGAACTACCCTATACCATGCTGCTTCCCATTATAACCTTAGCCGCCGGGGTATTTGTTTTTGGGATCCACCCTGACTGGCCGCCCTTTTCCCTGGCGGAGCAGGTGGTAACTAGATACTTTGGAGGTTAACCCATGGCAGCTGGTCTTAGCGTACTGCCACTCCTGGGCCAAGGGTTGCGCTTTAGCTGCAGTCCCTTGGGCTTGTTCTTTGCTTTTCTCGCCATCTGGGTCTGGCCCTGGGCCACTCTGTTTTCTTTACTGTATCTTAAGCATAGTGAATACAAGCCTCGCTTTTTCTGCTGCTGGGTCTTGACCCTGGTGGGTTGCCTGGGTTCTTTTTTGGCTGCTGATCTTTTTACCCTCTACGTTTTTTTCGAGCTTATGTCCCTAGCTTCCTGGGCCCTGGTTATCCACGAAGAGGACTCTGCTTCACTGCACGCTGGGAATACCTACCTTTACCTCAGCCTGGCTGCCGGGCTTGCCATCCTCGGAGCAGCTTTTTTACTGCAGAGTTCAACAAGCAGCTCACTCTGGGTACCACAAGTAGGTGTAACCCCTCCGGGCCAGCCGGTGCTCACCGCTGTGGCTCTCCTGCTCTTCTCAGGTTTCGGTGTTAAGAGCGGTCTCTTTCCGCTCCATTTCTGGCTTCCGCAGGCCCACCCCGTGGCACCAGCACCTGCCAGCGCCATTCTGTCAGGAGTACTGCTCAAGGTTGGCGCCTACGGCATGCTCCGCAGTGTGTACCTCTTGGCGTATTGGGACTTCCAACATCTACCTCGGCTCGGACTTCTGCTGGTGGTGCTAGCCGCCATCACCATGCTCTGGGGGGCACTTCGAGCCTTGGGCCAGGATAATGCTAAGCGCTTGCTGGCTTTCTCCAGCGTTAGTCAGCTGGGCTTTGTCAGTCTGGCAGTGGGCTTGGCAGCCCTTCTTCACCATTCCAGCACTCTACCATACCTGGCTGCCCTTTACCATTGTCTTAACCATACCCTCGCCAAGAGTGCTCTCTTCCTTACCGCCGGTGCCCTCATGCTATGCACAGGCTCCCTCCATCTGAACACAGCTGCTGGGATGGGACGGGGCTGCCCGCAGCTCCTTGCCTGCGCCTACTTGGGCTCTGCTGCGATGGCTGGCATACCTGGTGTGAGTGGTTATGTATCCAAGACTGTTTTACACCACGCAATAGTAACACAAATTGCCTTGGCGCCACCCGCCTGGAAAGGCTTAGAGCTCATATTTTATCTGGCCGGAGCCGGCACGGTGGCTTACTACCTAAAATTTCTCCTCCCCTGGTTTAAGAAAGCTCCAAGGGACAAAGGTATTCGCCTTCCCCAACCGAGCACCCTGCTATGGCTCCCTATTCTAGTTGTGGCGGCGGGCACGCTGCTGGCTGGACTCGCTCCTGACTTGTTTCTCAACCGAGTTGTAGCCCCGGTGATTCTAACCCTAACTGGCAGCGAGGGAAGAGGGCAATTAGCGGCAGACTTGGCCCACCTTCACCCTTGGTCTTTTCCAGACCTGCAAGGCGGCTTGATCACCCTTTCTCTTGGCATCAGCCTTTATGCAGCCTATCTTTACCTGCCTGGCCGGCTGGCAGTTTCATGGAAGCCCCCAATTCTAACTCTCCTTCCACGTAGCACTTCCTTCACACCAAGTAGACGCATCAAGGACATTCTCACCCCCATAAAGACACGGATCAGTACCTGGAATCCCCTTACAGCCACCAAGCGTCATCTAATGACCTGGTCCAAAACACTATCGGCCGGCAAGGCAGCCTTTGACCTAAAACCTACATTGCCGGGCGAACCACTGCCAACTGGTACAAACATAAGTAGCGACTCACTTTTTGCCATAGGAGAAAACCTGCTACTTATTATCTGTAGGGGGGCAGCTTTGCTGGATGCAGGCCTGAATCGGGGAGGAGCAGCGCTAGCGCAGCTTATCGTAGTATTCTTTCGCTTTAGCTCAAGGATCGACGATACCCTTGATGCACTGAACCGACGCCTAGCCACCAGCATCTACACCTGTTTTCATCAGCTGGGCCACCTGGAAAAAGCACCTAGTACCCTTACGGAGAAGGAGAGTCCCTCTTCACCGGACTGGGGAAAGCGCTTCTTGCACCTGGATTTGCTTAATCTGGACGTGGCCGTTTTACTCCTGGCCCTGGTTCTCCTCCTCACGCTCTTGTACTTCCTTCTGCAAGCCTAATGTGGACTGAACCAAAAACACCTGGCGCCGCCAGGTGTTTTACTATGGCTTAGTTTTCTCCCTAGAACGGATTGAGACCTTCTTCCCAGGCCCGAACAGGGGCCCCTATCTCAACGTCTTTTGCCTCAGGCAGATGCGGAGACTCTGCCGGCGCTGTGCCACCCGTTGTGAGTTCGCCCTGTGCCCCCACGGGCACTGAGGTACTTCCTATCGC
>JAAYHG010000194.1 GCA_012735455.1 Bacillota bacterium | reverse complement strand
GCACGATTCCACCCACCCCGGTGGCTGCACCCTGATACGGTTCAATGGCGGAAGGATGGTTGTGGCTTTCCATCTTAAAGACAACCGCCTGTCCATCACCAATATCAATAACACCGGCATTTTCGCCAGGTCCCTGCAAAACCCTCGGTCCCTCAGTGGGGAACAGTTTCAAGAGCGGGCGGGAGTTTTTGTAGCCGCAATGCTCAGACCACATCACAGCAAACATACCTAACTCGGTTTCGTTGGGCTCGCGGCCCATAAGGGCCAGAATCTTCTCGTATTCCGCGTCACTCAATCCCATACTGCGCCAGTTTAGAGTCACCGCGTCCGCCTCCCTTCCAGGTACTTCAGCATGGAAACAAAAACACCCCGACCATCCTCCGAGCCCAAAATAGCCTCGGCAGAACGCTCCGGGTGCAGCATCATCCCACAGACATTACCCTCTTTGTTTACCAAGGCGGCAATATTTCCCAGTGAACCATTAGGATTGGCAGCGGCAGTAACCCCACCATCAGGTGTGGCATAACGCAGCAGAACCTGTTCATTGGCTTCAATGTCTGCCAGGGTTTCAGGGTCCGCATAGTAGTTGCCATCGTCGTGGGCAATGGGCAGGCGCAGTACCTGGCCACTCCTGTAGACACTGGAAAAGGGTGTTCCATTATTCTCGACCCGAACAGAAACAAACTCACAGCGAAAAGAAAGGCCTGAATTGGGAAGCATGGCCCCAGGAAGGAGGCCTGCTTCCAGAAGAATCTGGAAACCATTGCAGATGCCCAGCACCAGCCCCCCCGCTCGGGCAAACTCCTCTACTGCTCCCATTATCGGTGAAAGACGCGCAATAGCACCGGCGCGCAGGTAGTTACCATAGGAAAAACCACCAGGCAGGATCAAGGCGTCGTAATCGGAAACATCTGTAGCCTGGTGCCAGAGAAGGTCACACTCAGCCCCCACTACGTTGCGGATGGCATGGTAACAGTCGGCGTCGCTACTGGAACCAGGGAAGACTACTACACCAAACTTCATGCCTCCGCCTCCTCTACTTCCAGGCGGTAGTCTTCGATTACCAGATTCGCCAAGAGGGATCGTGCCATCTCCTCTGCCTGCTGGTAAGCAACTTCGCGGCTTGGGGCGTCTAGCATGAGCTCCATATACTTGCCGACCCTAACCTGGACCAGATTGCGGTACTCCATCGCCTCCAATGCGTCCTTAATGGTTACACCCTGCGGGTCCAAAATGCCCTTCTTTGGAGTCACATAGACTTTGACCAGATACATCACTCAGCACCTCCTGTCAAGCGCCGCCAGATTTCCTGATAGGCCTCTTCTACACCGCCCAAGTCACGGCGAAAACGGTCTTTATCCAGCTTCTCTTGGGTATCACTGTCCCAGAAACGGCAGGTGTCCGGCGAGATTTCATCAGCCAGGATCACCTCGCCCTGAGTGGTACGGCCAAACTCAAGTTTGAAGTCCACCAGCTTCAGGCGGCGCGTGGCCAGATATTCACTGAGGATCGCATTTATTTTCAGTGCCTGCTCCGCCAGGATAGCCAGGTCGGCGTCTGTTGCCAAGTCCAGCGCCCGGATGTGATACTCATTGATCAGGGGATCACCCAAATCATCGTCTTTGTAGTAGTACTCAAGAACCGGCTGTTTAAGAGTAGTTCCTTCCGCAAGACCCAACCGCTTGGCCAAGCTCCCGGCGGCAATGTTGCGCACTACCACTTCAATAGGAAGAATGGTCACCTTGCGCACCAACATCTCCCGAGGTGAAACAAGCTCAACAAAATGAGTCTGAATACCCCTTCTCTCCAATAGCTCGAAGAAATGCGCTGAGATACGGTTGTTCAGCTCACCTTTACCGGAGATGATACCTTTCTTCACGCCGTTAAAAGCTGTGGCATCATCCTTGTAGTACACTAGGTAATGTTCGGGATTTGCGGTGGCATAGACAATTTTTGCCTTACCCTCATACAACTGATCCCCACGAACCTTTTCCACGAACACATCCTCCCCTCACGTTTGTAGCCTTGGTGTCCATAATTTGCAAAAGATAAAGCCCAGACGGGTGGTTCCGCATCTTGTGAGTGAAACCTCCCCGCCTGGGCTTTTCCCCCTTCGGTGTAGCGCTTGGCGCCTGTGCCACTTGGTCCAGACCGCTGCCGCGCGGAACCCTAGGCACACTTTCCCTCCCAGCTATTGGGTTACCGGTCCTAATGCAAATTCTGCCGT
>JAAYHG010000193.1 GCA_012735455.1 Bacillota bacterium | reverse complement strand
GAGGGAAGTCTTACCATGGTCAACGTGACCCATTACCGTAACCACCGGCGGACGTTCACGCAGGTCTTCTGGTCGATCTTCCTCTTCCTCAACTTCTTCCATGCCTGTAGTAACACGGGTAACAACAAAACCAAGCTTCTCTGCCACCTTGGCTGCAGCATCATAGGCGATGGTCTGGTTAAGCCCGGCCATAACCCCTTGGCTGAAAAGGAGCTTGACTACTTGACTTCCAGGCCGTCCCAGTCTTGTAGCCAAATCCTGCACAGTCATATTCTCCGGCAGTTCAATCGGGGCAGCTTCCGTCTTCTCTTGCCCCTCTGTCTTCGATTTTTCCCTCTTGGTTACGCGTTTGTCACGACCCTCTTTACCCTTGCCTTTTTTATCAACGGCCGGACGTCTACGTGGAGATGGCAATTCCTCTTCTTCATCTATATCTACCTCGACCAAGACCTCAGGTGTATCTAAGTCTGAGCCTAGGCTAGACTTGACCTCTTCCACCATTTGGTCGTCCAGTGTACTCATGTGATTGCGTACAGTGATGCCCATCTCGCCCAGGAGCTCCATGAGCTCCTTACTGCTAATCTTTAGTTCCTTAGCTAACTCATGGACACGAACCTTGCCCATCTACTCTCACCCCCGTAGTTTCTCATCTCCAGCTAGCGCCTTCTTAATGGCCTGAGCCAGGGATACATCGGTAACCACCAGAACTGCCACTTGCTCTCTTCCCAAACGTTGCCCCAATTGGGTTTTTCTCCCTAGGTAACAGGCCGGCACACCTGTGGTCTGCGCCAACTCCAAGAACGTCCGACGCGTGCGTTCGCTGGCGTCATCCGCTAGAATCACGAGCCGCCCCTGCCCCAGAGCCAGGGCCTTACGGCAGGCTTGGTCCCCTAACATGAGTTTACCGGCCTTTAGAGCTAACCCCACAAGTGACAGAACGGAGGTTATATCTCCACGAGCCTGTCCTCTAGCTCTTGCATAATCTCGGGTGGGAGATCCGTCTCCAGCGCCTTCTGCAACCTCTTGCCTTGAATTGCTTTGACCAGACACTCCCGTCGCGGGCAAATGTACGCTCCCCGGCCAGACCGCTTGCCGGTACGATCTACCTCCACCTTCTTCTCTGGAGTGCGCACTACCCTGAGCAGTTCTCGCTTTGGCCGCATCTCTTGACAGCCCACGCACATGCGAAGTGGAATCCGACGTTGTTTCACGGCAACTCATCCCCCCTCACCTCGCTTGCGGCCAGCGGCTCACTCTTAATGTCAATTTTCCAACCAGTAAGCTTCGCCGCTAAGCGAGCATTCTGCCCTTCTTTGCCAATAGCCAGGGATAGTTGGTTCTCTGGTACCAACACTCGGGCAACCCTCTCATCCTCAGCAAGTTCAACCCGTAATACCCGAGCTGGACTCAGACTGCTAGCGATAAACTCTTCGGGTAAACTGCTCCACTTGATAATGTCGATCTTTTCGCCTTGCAGCTCATTAACCACCGCCTGTACCCGCATCCCTTTAGGCCCCACACAAGCGCCAACTGGGTCTACATTAGGATCCCGTGCCCAAACAGCCATTTTGGACCGAGCTCCCGCTTCCCTAGCAATAGCCTTTATCTCCACGGTGCCATCGTGAATCTCAGGTACCTCTAGCTCAAACAATCGTTTCAAAAAACCAGGATGCGTGCGCGAAACTAGGATTTGCGGCCCTTTAGTAGTCCTGTTAACCTCTAACACATAGGCTTTCAAGCGCTCGCCGGCTCGGTAGACGTCACCGGGCATTTGCTCACTGGCCGCCAGAATGGCCTCGGCACGGCCAAGGTCTATCAGTATGTTTTTTTGCTCAAACTTCTGTATAATCCCTGTGATAATGTCACCCTCGCGATCGGCAAATTCCTCAAAGATAATTCCCCGTTCGGCCTCGCGAATCCTCTGCACAACCACTTGTTTTGCGTTTTGCGCCGCAATACGCCCAAAATCCCTCGGGGTAACTTCAAACTCGATGATATCTTCAACCTCATACCTGGGATCCATTTGCTTGGCCTCTTCTAAAGACACCTCGAGCCGTGGGTCTTCCACTTTATCCACTACAACCTTGCGGGCAAATACCTTCACTTCACCGCTCTCCCGGTCAATATGAACCCGGACGTTTTGCGCCGAAGAAAAATTTTTCTTGTACGCCGACACTAGGGCAGCTTCCAAAGCCTCTAACAAAACTGTCTTACTAATACCGCGCTCCTTCTCCAATTGAGCCAGCGCATCTAGGAACTCCCGGTTCACTTCTTTCCCTCCCAGTTGATCTCCGGCACAAGCCTGGCTTGAGCGACCTCACTTATCGGAACCAGAACTGTACCCTCTGAACTTGATTCTATTTCTACCTTATCCTCCAACAGGCCCTTGAGTACACCTGTGAAGCGGCGCCGTCCACCTAAAGGAGCATAGGTGCTAATCTTGACCTTGTGGCCCCGAAAACGCTCGAAGTCTTCCCTGCGCTTAAGTGGCCGATCAAGGCCCGGCGAGGAAACCTCAAGGTAATACGCGTGCTTAATTGGATCCGCTTTATCTAAAACGGGATCCAGCTTGTTGCTCAGGCGCTCACAGTCCTCTATTCCGACCCCTTCTGGTTTGTCTATATAAATCCTCAGGATAAAGCGTCCGCCCTCCTTAGTAAAGGTAACATCAACAATCTCCAGTCCTTCCTCCCTGGCTAAAGGTTCCGCAAGGGCCCAGACCTTGTCGCTAACTGTATCCATCCAGCTCCCTCCTTCTTGCTATCCCACAATCGCCAAGTATTGTTTTCTCCAATACAATAAATAGTCTACCCTAAGGGACAAAGTCTAATAGGAAAGAGTGGGCAAACAACCCACTCTTACTCCTCCGATCGGCTCTTAAGCCTCGATTTGGTACCAAATGTAGTATAGCACGCCCACACCCCATAAGCAAGCGCGGACCACGGCCTCAGGATAAGGCTTGAAACAGGGTCAGCTGATCGTTCTCGGGCAGATGGTCTAAGCAACGTGCCTGCCCTAACATAGCCATTATGCTTCGCGATAAACGGGCCCGAACCCTAAGATCTTCTTGTGAAGAGAAGGGCCTTTCTTCACGAGCACGTACGATGTTCTCAGCCGCAGCCTGACCTAACCCGGGTAAACTGACAAAGGGTGGCAAGAGGCCCGCGGGGGTAAGGAGAAAACGTGTTGAATGGGAACGGTTGAGGTCCAAAGGTACAAAAGAGATCCCTCGCTGCAACATCTCCAGTACAACTTCCAGTACAGTAAGCATTCCCTTCTCTTTAGCTGTAGCCTCGTTACCCTTAGCCTCGAGTTCAGCCAGCTTAGTCTTGACTGCCTCCTTACCTTTAAGCGCCACCTCCAAATCCAGATCGGAGGCACGAACAGAAAAATAAGTGGCGTAAAAAGCCGCCGGGTAATGCACCTTAAAATAGGCGATGCGGTAAGCCATAAGAACGTAAGCTGCCGCGTGAGCCTTAGGAAACATGTACTTGATTTTGCGGCAGGAGGCGATATACCACTCTGGGACCCCATTTTCCCGCATAGCCGCCTCCATCTCAGGCTTAAGGCCCTTACCTTTACGCACGTTCTCCATAATCTTGAAGGCCATGGCTGGTTCTACCCCCTTAGCCATGAGAAACAACATAATGTCGTCGCGGGTAGAGATAACCTCAGCCAGGGAAGCCTGCCCTTTCTTGATAAGGTCTTGAGCATTGTTCAGCCACACATCCGTACCATGGGAGAGTCCAGAGATCCTAACCAGTTCACTAAAGGCCGTAGGCCGAGTGTCCACCAGCATCTGACGAACAAACCTGGTGCCAAATTCGGGTAGACCGATGGTACCAACCTCTGTACCAATGTCGTCGGCCGTAACCCCTAAGGGGTCTACGCTAGAGAACAATGCCAGTGTTTCTGGGTCAGCGGGGGGTATAGAACGAGGGTTCACCCCAGTGAATTCCTCTAGCATTTTCAAGACAGTGGGATCGTCATGGCCCAGAAGGTCCAGCTTAAGGAGTCGACTGCTAATAGAGCGGTAGTCAAAATGTGTTGTTACCACATCGCTATCCTTAGCATCTGCCGGGTGTTGAACAGGGGTGAAGTCATGGATATGACAATAGTCTGGGACAATCATCAAACCACCCGGGTGTTGTCCTGTAGTACGGCGAACTCCAGTCAAGCCTTTGACCAATCGATCCATTTGTGCACGACGCCACTTTAGTGAATGTTGCTCAGCGTAAGCCTTAACAAAACCGTAAGCAGTACGTTCAGCAATGGTGGAAATGGTTCCGGCGCGAAATACTCGATCTGCGCCAAAAAGCTCTTCTGTATACTTATGAATTCGACTCTGATACTCCCCAGAAAAGTTTAGGTCAATGTCAGGTACCTTATCTCCCTCAAAACCAAGAAAGGTCTCAAAAGGAATATCCTGACCATCCTTAACCAGTGCTGTACCACAGCGCGGACACTCCTTGTCCGGAAGATCGAACCCGGAGCCTACGGTACCATCCTGCACAAACTCACTGTACTGACAGTGAGGACAGCGGTAATGTGGTGGCAAAGGGTTAACCTCTGTTATGCCACAGAGTGTGGCCACAAAGGAAGACCCAACAGAACCTCGTGATCCAACTAAATAGCCGTCTTCTAAAGACTTTTTCACTAGACGCTGGGCAATCAGATAGATCACAGAAAAACCATTTGAAACAATGGAATCTAATTCCTTGTGTAGCCGCTTTGCCACAAGCCCTGGCAGTGGATCGCCGTAAAGCTCTGCTGCACGGCGCCGCGACATACCCTCAATCTCTTCCTCAGCTCCAGCAATTATGGGAGTCGATAGACCAGAAGGTATGGGCTCTACCTCTTCCACACTAGCCACTAGCCTTTCTGGAGCTACTATGACCACCTCTCTCGCAGCCTCCGGGCCCAAGTAGGCAAACTCCTCCAGCATTTCTTCGGTTTTTTTAAGATAGAGCGGCGGCTGCAGATTGGCATCGGCGAAATTCTGGCCTGCCATGAGTATGCGGCGCAGTACCTCATCTTGTGGTCGTAAAAAATGCACATCCCCTGTCGCCACCACCGCTTTCCCCAGAGCAGCACCTAGCTTAACAATACGACGGTTTAGATCTAAAAGACCTGCTTCTGTAAGCCTGCCTTCGCGTACTAAGAAAGCATTGTTTCCTCGCGGCTGGATCTCTAGGTAATCGTAAAAGGCAGCACGACGATAAATCTCTTCCTCGCTTGCACCGTTCAAGAG
>JAAYHG010000192.1 GCA_012735455.1 Bacillota bacterium | reverse complement strand
GCGCGCAGCCAAGCGTGTAGTGGTTAAGGTGGGGTCATCCACCTTGACTTATGACACAGGAAGGTTAAACCTTAATCGAATCGAATACCTGGTACGTGAGTTGGCCGACTTGGCCCACAGCGGTCGCCAAGTGATCCTTGTCTCTTCGGGAGCGGTGGTAGTAGGTCGTTCACGGCTCGGGATTGCACGCCGACCAAACAGTGTCCAGGAAAAGCAGGCCATGGCTGCAGTAGGACAGGGTATTCTCATGCAAACTTATGAGAAGCTGTTTGCCGAATATGGCTTGAATGTGGCCCAGATACTCCTAACCAAAGCTGATGTTACCAACGGCAAGCGCTATGAGAACGCATGTAACACCTTTCAAATGTTGTTGAGTTATGGAGTAATTCCCATTGTCAACGAAAACGATACTGTGGCTACAGAAGAGATTGAGTTTGGTGATAACGATACGCTTTCCGCCTACGTTGCCACCCTGGCCCAAGCGGACCTCTTGGTCTTGCTTTCCGACATCGATGGGCTCTACACAGCCGATCCGCACAAGGATCCCTCTGCCAGCCTTATTCCACTGGTGACTGGTATCACGCCGGAGATAGAGGAGCTTGCCAGTGGTGCAGGGACAGACCGCGGTATTGGAGGAATGGTTACCAAGATTGAGGCTGCCCGTATTGCCGGGGCAGCGGGTATCCCGTTGGTGATCGCCAGAGGTGACAAACCCGGCTTAGTGCGAGATATCTTATCCGGTGGTGAAATAGGGACGCTCTTTGTTCCTAAATCTTGACACTAAGAAAAAAGACGAGGGGGAGTGAAGGCATGGGAGAGTTGAAGCTAAAGGGCCTGGCTGCGAAGGCGGCCAGCCGTGTTTTGGCAACGGCCAGCAGCACAATCAAGAACCAGGCTCTGGCGGCCATGGCCGGGGCGCTTGTTACTAATGAAGATGCGATCCTGGCGGCCAACAGCCGTGACGTAGAGGCAGGGAAGGCAAAGGGTTTGAGTGCATCCCTCGTGGATCGTCTGCTCTTAAACTCAGCTCGTATTCGGGGTATGGCTGAGGGCCTGCGGGTGCTCCAGGATCTCCCCGACCCGGTGGGTGAAGTTGTCTCCATGTGGAAGCGTCCCAACGGTTTGCGAATTGGGCAAGTGCGAGTTCCACTGGGAGTGGTGGGTATCATCTACGAGGCACGTCCCAATGTCACTGTAGATGCTGCCGGACTAGCTCTCAAGGCGGGCAACGCTGTCATCTTGAGAGGTGGTTCCGAGGCTATAAACTCCAACAAGGCCATCGTCAAAGTGCTCAGAGATGCTGTGGCGGCAGTCGGGCTTCCGGCGGACGCTATCCAGCTAGTTGAAGATACAAGCAGGGAAGCGGCCACAGCGCTTATGAAGTTGAGCGATTACCTGGATGTCCTGATACCCCGAGGCGGGACGGGCCTCATCAAGGCCGTGGTGCAGAACGCCACCGTACCTGTGCTGGAGACAGGGGTTGGGAACTGCCACGTTTATGTGGATGACAGTGCCGATCTTGAGATGGCTCGGCGCATTGTCATCAATGCCAAATGCTCACGACCGGGTGTCTGTAACGCCATTGAGAATCTCTTGGTGGCTGAAGCTGTTGCGGCCGAGTTTGTACCCCAGATGGTGAAGGACCTGAACTCGCTCGGAGTGGAAGTGCGGGGTTGTGAGCGCGTCCAGGAGCTATGCCCGGAGGTTAAGCCAGCGACAGACCAAGATTGGACAACTGAGTACTTGGATTACATCATCGCGGCTAAAGTGGTTAAGGGTGTGGACGAGGCCATATCTCACATTAATACCTACGGCACTCACCACAGCGAGGCCATAGTAACCCAGGATTACAATAATGCGCAGCGCTTCTTGGATGAGGTGGATGCCGCGGCAGTTTACGTTAATGCTTCCACGCGCTTTACCGATGGTTTTGAGTTCGGGTTTGGTGCCGAGATGGGGATCAGCACCCAAAAGTTGCATGCGCGCGGGCCCATGGGCCTAAGAG
>JAAYHG010000191.1 GCA_012735455.1 Bacillota bacterium | reverse complement strand
GTACAGTCCCATGGGCTCTACGTGGACGCTGGCGACGTGAACCAGGTCAGAGCCAGTTTTTTCATTGAAGCTCTCCAGATAGGGGATGTGCTGAAAATAGTTGGCATCAAGTTCACCCTCTACCAGGGCAGGATTGAGCTGAGTGTAGTCACTGAATTCCTGGATCTTAAGGTCTATCCCTTCTTCTGCTAGAGCTGGCTTCACAAGCTCTAGGATCTCGGCGTGCGGAACAGCCGTAGCGCCTACCGTAAGTAGAACCTTTTCGCCTGCGGCAACTTCGTTCTTATCGCCAGCGGTACCAGTCTGGGAGTTGGATCCGCAGGCAGTCAGGTTTACAGCGAGAAGCACTAGGGTGAGAACAAGGGCGATACGGTGTAGGATTTTCATGCGTTTAACCTCCTTTGATCTTTGGCTGCCCGGCGGGCGAGCCAGTTGCCGCCTGATTGAATTACTTGGACCAGAATGATCAGGATGATCACTGTCTCTAAGAGTACGTCGTCTCGAAAGCGCTGGAAGCCGTAGCGCACGGCAACGTCGCCTAAACCACCTCCTCCAATAACTCCGGCCATGGCGGAGTAGCCCACGAGGTTGATAGCCGTGAGAGTAAAACCTAAAAGTAGCGCTGGCCAAGCTTCTGGCAAAAGCACCTTGGTGATGATCTGTGCCGGCGAAGCGCCCATGGCCTGTGCGGCTTCGATGACGCCTGCTTCCACTTCCTTAAGAGAGGTTTCCACCACCCTGGCGACAAAGGGAATAGCGGCTACCGCCAGAGGAACTATGGCCCCTTTTGTGCCGATGGAAACCCCCACCAATAGCCTGGTTAGGGGCATGATGAGGAAAAGGAGAATAACAAAGGGAATGGAGCGGCCTGCGTTGATGATGGCGCTCAGAACGCTGTTGAAGCTAGGGCGGGCTAAGATGTGGTCGGGAGCAGTAACCACTAAGAGTACGCCCAGGGGCAGCCCTATGGCCAAGGCGATGGCCAAAGAAAGAGCAACCATGTAGAGGGTTTGCCAGGTGGCATTAAGAATCATGAGTTGCAGGGCCTTGTCCGCAAAAAGTTCGCCCATCAAACCACCCCCGCCCCAGCAACTGTAGTTTGCGGCTCCCAGGTTGGGGTCAATAACCCACTCATGTTGATGAGACGCCTGGTGGCAGCTGCCCGCGGACGGCTGAAAACATCGCTCACTGCTCCTATTTCCACCAAGTGTCCGTGTTCCAGCACTGCTACCCGGTCGCAGATGGACTGAATAACAGAAAGCTCGTGGGTAATAAGGACTATGGTGACGCCAAGGCTGCGGTTGATCTGCTTTAAGAGCTCCAAGATAGAGTGGGTGGTCTCAGGATCAAGAGCAGATGTAGCTTCGTCTGAGAGAAGGAGACTGGGGCGGGTTGCCAGAGCGCGCGCAATTCCCACCCGCTGTTTTTGCCCACCCGATAGTTGATGAGGGTAAGCTGTGGCTTTGTCAGCGAGGCCGACCAACTCCAGGAGTTCATTCACCCGTTTTTTGTTTTCGGCCGGTGGGGTACCTACTATCTCCAGGGGAAAGGCCACGTTTTGGGCCACAGTTCTCAGCTGCAGCAGGTTGAAGTGCTGAAAGATCATGCCTATCCCTTGCCTGGCCTGTGCCAGCTGGCGGCTATCTAGGTCGGCCAGGTTCTTACCGTTTACCCACACCTCCCCCTTAGTAGGGCGTTCCAGGTAATTGAGGCAGCGGATTAAGGTACTCTTGCCGGCACCAGAAAGGCCTATGACACCGAAGATCTCGCCCTTGGCTACTGTAAAGGACACATTTTCAAGGGCGGTAAGTTTCCCTTCTCGTGTAGCAAATTCTTTGGTCAGGTTCTTGACCTTAATCACGGGCGTCCCTCCTTGAAAAGCATAAAAAACCCTCCGACAGACGGAGGGTTACTAGCTGCACTCTCTCATCTGCCAGGACTAAGTCCTGCTGGAATTGGCACCGGGCCGCGTATGAGCGGCTGGTTGCCGAGGTTTCATAGGGCCAGTCCCTCCACCTCTCTGGATAAGAGTTTTATCTTCTGTTGTTAGCAGAAATGTTAGCATAAGGGTGTAGCTCTGTCAAGGGTACCCTGCGCAATAATCTTCACCTATATCCCGTCACTTGACCTCAAGGAGGACGAGGTCGGTTGTTTTGTTATCGCTGCTATCGCAGGTGTAAACCAAGTGCTTGCCCCTTATCCCCACGAGATAGGTCTGCCATCCACCGCTGACCAGGTGCTTAGCACGGTCGCCGTTGACTTCTATGATCTGCCTTGCTCCTTCTGTATCATAGACAAGAAAAACGCTACCGCCTATCTTGGCGAGAGGATGGGTGAGCCAAAAGTACCCCCTACCTTTGTTACCTATCGCTATCTCTTGCGGCTCCTTCCCTTTTTGGGCAAGCCAGAGAGAGGATTGCTCCTCTTCTTGGGCGAGGAAGTGGACCCTTTGCCCTTGAGGGTCAACGTCAAGAATAGTGATGTCAAAGATATCTTTCTCGGGGAGGTCCGCAATCTTGGTCAGATTGCCATCAAGGTCGCTTATCCAAAGGGCTGCGATGCAAAAGCCTTGCCGGAGATCGTCATCAGGTAATGATTTTTCCGCCCCGGCCAGAAAGGCTAAATGGCGACCGTCCGCGGACCAGCGAAAATAGGCCAGCTTAAGGCCAGGCAGGCTTAATCTCGTGGTCTTACCAGAGGGAGTGATGAGATGAATCTCTTCCGCCACTGGCATCGGACCGTCTTCAGCCGGGATTATGTCATACTTGTCGTAGGGATCGGTATGACCGGCTTTTAGCCCAGCGCTATAAAAGGCTAGGTGGCTACCGTCAGGGGACCACCGCGGCAAGAAATTCAAGTTAGCGCCATTGGGCACCAGACAGGTTTCTGTGCCTGTAGTTGTATCCAGAAGATAAATGCCGTTCTGGTTCTCCTCCCTTAACTCATAAACATAATAAGCACCACCGGGTGCGAGATGCGGGTAAAAAAGACCATCATAGCTGGGCAATTTATCCTTGAGGGGCTGTGGTTTAGTGCCGGTCATGGGTACTCGCCAGATGGCATCACCAACATGGACCCGGGCTTCAGGAGCGGTTTGGGTTAGATTCACTTGTCTAACGTAGTAATTCTTTACAGGCAGCCAGTTGATCTCGGTGACTTGTGCGGCTGTGCCAGCCGCAGGAGTCGCTTGGTAGAAGACGAGGCCGCGCTGGCCATGGTGGATTCCATCTGGTTGTGTACCTTGCCGCATAAAGATTAACCGGTTGTCTTTGGTCCATCCCAGGATGCGAAGAAGTAGACGGCCGGCTTCTACCTGGGCCTTATCAATGCTAAGCAGTAATGTGGCCCTTCTGTTTTCCAAGTGATGTAACCAAAGGCTTTGCTCTTTTTCACTGGTGATAACAAGGGCGACTAGACTGCCATCGGGTGAGAGCGAAGTTTCTTCAGGGTAGTCTATTTGCCCTTTCGCCAGGGTAATGCGTGCTAACTCTTTAAATGGAGTTACCGCGGCTTCGTTTTCTGGAGTTCCTTCCTGGGTGAGTGGGGTCGGTGCAGCCGGCGCGCCAACCACTGGCGGGAGGTTACGGGTTAGTGCTGTGCAGCCGCTGATTAGCGTCAAGAGCAAAAGGGATACTAGACCCAAATAAGTTTTGCGCTTTTTTCTCACTGCTTTCGCCTCGCTCTTTGTTTTCTGCAGGCCTTCTTATTTCCTAGACGGCCGAAAAAGACTTTTGTTCCAGGAAAATAGATGCCCTGTTCTCGTTGTGCCAAGCAGGTAAAGTATTAGATTTGGGCGAAATTGCTACATAAGGAAACGTGAAGGAGGCACACCAAGTGGCAAGCAAGGTTACTGGTTTGGAGCACGTGGCGGTACAGGTAAAAGACCTCGAACGCTCCCTGTCCTTTAACCAGGGGGTATTGGGGCTTGCAGTACGGGAGCGGGGAGAGTTTCCCGACCGGGGATTAAGGAAGGTACTATTGAGTGCCGGTGGGAGCGAGGTAGAGCTCCATGAGTATAGCGGCGTG
>JAAYHG010000190.1 GCA_012735455.1 Bacillota bacterium | reverse complement strand
TTTTCTTTTGTATCCACGTTACGCACTCGACATGATAGGTTTGTGGGAACATGTCCACCGGCTGGGCTATCCTGGGGCTGAGCCCATGTTGCGCCAGAATCCCCAGGTCCCGGGCAAGGGTTGCCGGATTGCAGGAGACATAAACAATCCGGGCGGGCATGGCAGCAGCCATGGCCAACAAAACCTCTGACCGGCAGCCCTGGCGCGGCGGATCAACCACCATTACATCCGGTTTCACTCCGGCAGCAACAAGTCTGGGTAATACCTCCTCCACCTCACCTTGGTAGAACTCAGCGTTTTCTATCCCGTTCTCCCGGGCGCTCAGGCGGGCGTCTTCGACCGCACTGGGTACTACTTCAATCCCATACACACGTTTTGCCTTGGCAGCCAGGAAGAGCGAGATGGTTCCTATGCCGCAATAGGCATCTACTACCGTCTCTATTCCTGTTAGAGCGGCAAACTCTACAACCTTCTGATATAGCTTTACCGTCTGCGTGGGGTTAACCTGGAAAAAAGAAGCTCCGGAGATGGTGAAACGGTACGGCCCCAGATACTCCGTAATGGAAGGTTTGCCCCAGAGGGTATGCCACTCCTCGCCCAGAATCACATTGGTGCGCCGCGGGTTTACGTTGAGGAGCAGGCTGGTAAGGCCGGGCACACCTGCAACCAATCTCTCGGTAAGTTCAGGGAGGCGCGGGATCGCAGCGCTACGCGCTACCACTACCACCATGAGCTCACCCGTCCGCACGGCCGACCGCACCAGCAGGTGCCGCAAGAACCCCTCACCCGTTTGTTCATCATAGGCGGGAATGCCGAGCTCGTTGGCGGCCGCCAGCAGTTCTTTCAAGGCCACATTGGCCTGCGGAAGCTGTAGCGGACAGGTAGTGATCTCTACCACCTGGTGACTCCTGGGTGCATAAAACCCGGCTACTAAGCGCTTCCCCCGCTGCGCCAAGGGAAACTGGGCTTTGTTGCGGTAGGCCCATGGTTTTTCCATTCCCAGGGTGGGAAGCACCTCAACGCCATCCAGTTTGCCAATATGGTGCAGTGCCCGCTCAACCACCTGCTGCTTGAAGCGCAGCTGGTCACTGTACGCCAGGTGCTGCAGCTGACAACCGCCGCAGGCCGGGTAGGCACTGCAGATCGCTGCGGCTCTATTGGCCGCTGGGCGAACCACGTCCGTTGCTAAAGCACGGGCATAGCTCTTTTGTAGAGAAATCACCCTGGCTCTTACCTCTTCTCCGGGCAGGGTACCCGGCACAAAGATCGTGAACCCCTGATAGCGCCCTACCCCTTCACCGTTAGAGGCCAGGTCCGTGACCACAAGGGTCACCACCTGGCCCTTCTTCACTGGAGGAACTGTTTTCACTTCCCTGTCACCCATGGTTTGCAGATAATCTCGCGGATCTGGGTCTTAAGAAACTCACCGGAATGGGCCGGCCTGATAACTATAGCCGTGTCAGCCCCGCGACCTGTGCCCCCAACTGCGATCACATCTTCGCCGTAGGGAATCAACCCTGCGTCCAAAGCCATGACCGCGATCTCCACCGCCACCTTGGTGCCCTGTCCAAACAAGTAGAGGGTATCGGCAACCACCCGGGCTGCATCGAAACCCTGGTGGGCGTTGCTGAAGGCACGCGTTATACCACGGAAAAGATGGGTACCAGTATGCACTTTAATCCCTTTGGCAACAAACTCCTGCCGGGTCTCCGCCGACATCTCATCCATACCAGGGCTTCTGAATCCCACCTGATGAGTAACGCATACAACCTCTAAACCCCTGTCTAAGAACCAGCGGGCTGTGTCCCCGGTGTTGGAGGCTACCACCACGTGCTTAATTCCCACCTCCTTGGCCCGCGCGACGGCAGCATCAACAGTTGCCGCTGTATTTATCGGTCCAACCTGGGTCCATGTTTGCACTGTCTTACCTCCTTCAAACCATAATGCTAATAATTTCTCTCGGAACCGGAAATTTCCTTCCTAAATCCGGCAACTGAAGAAATACTAAGCAGTGTTAGCAACACCAGCGCGGAAAGGAGACGGCCGATGACAGAAGAAGAAATTCTCGCTGGTATTAGAAGCGAACTCAACGAACGGGTTAATGCAAACTCAAACGAAATTGCAGTCCAGACTCCTTCCTTTCAGTCTCAAGAAAACCTAACTCAGCTGCTCACTCAACTGGTGGATACGGCCCGCAAACAACAGCTCACCGCTGACCAAGCCACCCAATCAACCCTAACCCAGGCTACAACCTCCCTCGGCAACCGACAACAATTGGAACAAATCTTCTCCGAACTGGGTGAACTTCAAAAAGGCATCAGCGGGCAAATCCTCGCTCCCTCTCAAGTGCAGAACTACCTGAACCAAGTGGAACAAATTGAAGGACAGCTGCGCCAATTGATTCGGAAAACTGACAGCCAGATCACCCAAGGGCTTCAGCAGGCGGTCACCGCCTTAGCTCAGACTCAAAGCGCCATGCTGGACGCCAGCTCCTACGCGCAACTTGAACAGATGCTGGCTCAGCTGAAACAAAATCTGAACCAGTGGACGAATCTGCCCCCTGCAGGCGCACCCCTGCAGTAACGTCCGGCGGGCCAGCTTAGCTTGGCCCGCCCGTCTCTTTGTTGTGGCAGACTGGTTTCTTATAACCTATGCCCATTTGACTGCCCACTCCACCTAAACGACTGCGAACGTAGCGTACCTCCTCTTCCGACACCTCGGCGAGCTCTGCCGCCGCCTTATCGTCTAAACCCAAAGAAAGAGCATCCAGCACAGGCCCTAAACTGCTGCCCAGTTCACGCTCTAAGGCTCCACAATCCACAAGCCCCGCTTCTTGTGCCTCGTCTTGAAGGGCCCTCTTCTTCTCTTGGCTTGTCACTGGCGTTCCTGGCCTCCTCTTAGAGTTACCGTCAGGTTGCCAAACTCGTCCAGAGTAGCCCGCTGGATCTCCTCGATGCGACTTATTCCACGACTCAATAGGTCTCGGGTAAGGTGACCCAAACTCAGCCGAACACGATCTAAGTTGGCGTAAACCACCTGTCCGTCACTGACCAAGAGCGTAGGGTACAACCCTCTGGTTGTGGAAAGTCCAAGATCTTTGGGCGTAAGCGGTTGGCTTTCGGGTTTCAAGATAACGCTGAGCTGTCCGTTTAGTTCCAGAACCGCTTCCTGAACATCTTCTATCGTGCTCACATTTTTCTCACGCAGCATTACCATAAGATCCGCCATGGAGACCCTTTCCTGCTTAAGATTCTTGACGATAACCTCCCCATTTTCAATCAAGACCCTGGGCTTGCCTTGGATAAAATTCTCCATCTTGCGGCTACGCAAGATCAACTTGGAAAGCACCCAATTAATCCCCGTGATTACCAGAATAGGTATCAGTCCGTGGGTAAAAGGTACCTTTTCCTCTTCCATGGGAATAACCACAGCTGAACCCAAGACAATGATCACCAATAAATCAAAGGGGGAAAGCTGGCCAATGGTGCGTTTACCCATGAAGCGAATGCTAACCAGAGCAATGATAAAAAGTGAGAAGGCCCGCACTACGAGCCATATATCCGATCCATGTAGGTGTAAGAGTTTAGCTATACCTGAATCCACCGGTATGCTGCTCCCTTCCCTTAAGCATTTTCTCTGCCTGGGCCAGACCCTCTGTCAGTTGCGCTTGCCGCACAAGATCGGCTTCGGCTTGGATGGCCTGCATGAGGCTCAGAACACACCGTTCCAGGGCCTGTTGTTTTGATTGAGCCAAAACCCGCTCCTGGCGCCAAGAAAGCTGGTAGGCTTCTGCTAGAACAGCCCGCAGTTGTCCTGAGACTATATCTGGTAGCCCACGCTGCAGTTCGCGTAGCATGATGGCTATCTGTTCGTTGTCCTGAGCAGACCTTATCGAGCTAGCTAAGTCCGGCAGCAACTGGTTGACTCCCTGTTCTACCTGGGCCACCTGGTCTTCTACCTGGGCTCTGAGCCGGGTCAAGCGCTGATTGAGATACAGCCTCACCCCTGCCGCTCCTTGGGCCTGCCCTTTAACATCTTGCTCCGGCATAAAAAATCTCCTCCGGCAATAGGTTTACCCTGCCGGAGGAGCAGTATTCCACACTTAAAGCCTCTCTTTCAGGAGCTTGTTAACCAGGCCAGGATTCGCCTTCCCGCGGGTCGCCTTCATCACCTGGCCTACCAGGAAAGTAAAAGCCTTTTCCTTGCCACCACGGTAATCCTCTACCACTTTCGGATTCGCAGCGATCACCTCGTCCACAATGGGGATCAGTTGGCCTTCATCCGAGATCTGGACCAAGCCACGCCTCTTAACTATCTCCGCCGGGTCCCCGCCATCCTTGAACATCTCCTCGAAGACTTCCTTGGCAATCTTGCCGCTGATGGTACCGTCTTGAATAAGCTTTAGCAACTTTGCCAAGCGCTCGGGAGTGAGGGCTGTCTCTTGGATCTCTTTGCCCTCAGCATTCAAAAGGCGCATGACCTCACTCATGAACCAGTTACTCACAACCTTAGGGTCGGGGAAAAGGCGAACAGTAGCATCAAAGAAATCCGCCACATTCCTAGAGGCCGTGAGCACCTCGGCGTCATATTCAGGAAGGTTGTATTCCGTAACAAAGCGCTGCCTCTTAGCCGCTGGCAATTCCGGCAGTTCTCTTCTAATCTCTTCCACCCAAGAACGGTCAATAGTCAGGGGCACCAAGTCTGGATCCGGGAAGTAACGGTAGTCATGGGCTTCCTCTTTGCTGCGCATGGACACAGTGATACCGCGGACCTCGTCCCAATGGCGAGTCTCCTGCACAATCGACTCTCCCGCCAGCACAGCCTCCTTCTGCCGTTCGGCTTCATACTCAAGACCACGGAAGACAGACCGGAAAGAGTTCATATTTTTAATCTCAGTCTTGGTCCCATAATCATTGGAACCCCGCGGCCGCACCGACACATTGGCATCACAACGCAAGGATCCTTCCTCCATCTTGCAGTCCGAAACACCAAGATACTGCAAGATAGTCCTCAGTTCCATCAGGTAGAGCCGCGCCTCTTCTGGCGAGCGTATATCAGGCTCGCTCACAATCTCAATCAGCCCAACCCCAGAACGGTTAAGATCCACTAAACTGCTGCTGGCGGCGGCGATGTCGTCTCCAGCATGGAGGAGCTTGCCTGCATCTTCTTCCATATGAATGCGATTGATACGAATACGCCGCGTCTCGCCATCCACCTTTATGTCAATATAGCCATTCTTCGCCAAGGGCTGGTCGCTCTGTGAGACCTGGTAGGCCTTAGGC
>JAAYHG010000189.1 GCA_012735455.1 Bacillota bacterium | reverse complement strand
CTTCTTGTTCCATATTCAGGCGTTGGTAGGACCTGCCTAAGTCATAAAGAAGCTGCCAATACTTTTCTTTAGACATAATGCTCTTGTCGGCATTGTAGCGTTCGCGCAGATACTCGAAATCCGCAATTGCGGTCGCCGTCCGCCGGAAGAAAGCCTCCGGTAGGCGAAAACTGTGATAAGCTCTGATTAGCCGAATTTCAATATTATCAGGGCTAGCGGTCACGGCGTGGTCGAGGATCTTCATCCCTTGAATGGCCTTCCCGAACATAACCGTAGGGTCTTCGTCGTGGCGTCCCGAAAGGGACAAGCTATCTCCGTAGTAAGCCTCGATCAGACTATTGCTGGGATCCTGTTCATGAGCGGTCTGGAAAAAGGCCAAGGCCTTCTTGACAGCGCTCTGATCGCCGGCCAGTGCCCGCGCGCGCAGTTCTGTTCCCTCACTCAGATTAATTACAGGTGTGGCTTCCTGTGGAACAGTATCATCCTCTGTTGTTGTCTCTGGGAGGTATTCTGAAACCTCCATCCCTTCCCGGGCAACAAGAGTGAAATACTTGGGATCTGGAGCCGCGGAGAGCAGCTTACGCCAGGTTGCTTCCGCCTCTTTGATCTGCTCGATTTGCTTGTACGCAACACCCAGGTCGAAGAGAATTTTCCAGTAGAACTCTGTGGAAAAGGGTTGGTCTTGCTCGTAGCGCGATACCAGGTAAGTAAAGTCCTCTATCGCTGTTGCTGTGCGGTGAAAATACAGCTCGGGAAGGCGTAGACAGACATAGCCTCGCAGGGTACGAATGTCAATGTTATCAGGGGCCTTAGAGACAGCTTGATCCAGTATTTTTACACCCTGGATAGCAAGCTTAAATCTCTTGTTGGGGTCTATGGCGTCACGTCCTAACAGGGATGTTGCACTACCAAAATAAGCCTCAGCCAGAACGTTATCGGGGTTTGTTTCCCTAATCTGTTGGAGTAACTCATAGCACTATTGGACAGCTTCCTTATCGCCGTTCACCCCGAGATTATGCAGCTCAATTGCCTCGGCAAGAAGATCGTCCGAGGAAGTGGATTCGTCTTGGACTTGGATTTCTTCTGTCTCAGTCACAATCTCGTGCTGCGCCTCACAGGTACTACTATTGTCAGTCACTGATTCGGGTGGACGATTCTCTCCCTGAACTCCTGGAATTACAGGTCCTCTCAGCAGCCAAAAAAAGCCGGGTATTTCATTGGGCACAGTATAATCCTCCTTTCCCCTAGGCGGAGAGTGGAAATCAGATACTTATTTCTTAACTAGTGTATGACTATGCAATTTGTCGGTGACTGTCCAAACCAGCCAGATTCTTGTTACCAGGCACTCGGGAGCAGGTATCAACGCTGAGAGTGTGGAGGGCATGGTTAAGTTGATTTTCCCTTGACATGGATGTTCTTGTTGACTAATGCTCTTATGTAGCGGCATAATTGCTTCAGATATATAGCCAGCCCTTGGGTCTGTTGGGGTAGGAAGAGCCAAAGCAAACATAGAGGTGAATTGAATGAAGGGTCAGGTAGGGTTACTGCAGGCAACTGCTATTGGTGTGGGTGGTACAATTGGGGGTGGGATATTTACCCTAATTGGTGTGGCAGCGGCGAAGGCAGGTCCGGCGGCTCTGCTGTCTTTTGTCTTGTTTGGCCGCTCTGCTCTTGGGGTTGTGTTACGCTGAACTATCTTCGCGGCTCCCGCGCGTCGGTGGGGGTTACGCTTTTGTACGCGAGGCTTTTGGTCCTACGGTGGGGTTCTTCATGGGCTGGGCCTATTGGGGCGGGTACTTGATTGCTAGCGGGTACGTAACCTTGGGTTTCGGGGGCTATCTGGAGCAACTGTCAGGACTGCCGCGGGGACCGGCCGCGGTGGGACTGGGCATTGTACTGGCCTTGCTCAACCTGCGGGGAGTGAGGGTTAGTAGTCGTTTTCAAACCCTGCTGGTGGCCTTTGAAGTGACTGCTCTTTTTGTCATCGCGGGTGTCGGATCGATGCACGCAAGACCGGCCTTGCTTACCCCGTTCATGCCATAGGGTTGGTCCGGTGTTATAGCAGCATCTTTGGTTGCTTTTCTGGCCTTCGGCGGGTTTGACCAGGTGGCCGCCATGGGAGACGAGGTGCACGAGCCCCGCCGCACCCTTCCCTGTGCCATCCTTACCTCCTTGCTTTTGGTTCTTATCCTATACCTTGGCTTACTCTATGCTGCTCTGGGTAGTGTGCCCTGGCAGGAACTAAGCGCCGCTACCGCTCCACTGGCTTTGGCTGCACAGGAGTTCCTCGGCGGAGGGGTTTCTGTTGCGGTACCGTTGCTCGCACTGGTGGCTACCACGGCTACTGCCAATGCACTTGTCTTGGTTACCTCCCGGGTACTGTTTGCCATGGCAGCAGATGGCCAGGTGCCCACGGTCTTAGGGCGGGTAGCAGGACGGCAACAGGTGCCGATACTTGCCATTTTGGTGAGTGTTGCTGGGATGATCTTGGTAGCTGCCAGTGGTGACCTGAGTTTGGTTGTAGATGCAACAGGGTTTCTCTATGCTGGAGGGTTTATTCTCACCCTGGCCGCATACTTCCGTCTGCGGCAACGGGGAACAGGATCAGGCAGTGCTTTTACGGTACCTGCTTACCCTTGGGTTCCGCTTGCAGCCCTGGCATTGACCAGTGTTGTCCTGCTCCAGGCCCGGAGTGGGGCCTTGGTGGGGATATTTTGGCTGGCTTTAGGTGGGGCTGTTCATGTACTGATGTGGCTATCTCAACGCGGTCGTAAGCGTTCGGCAGCATAAGTGACGGAAGAGACTTTCCACACGGCGTGAAAAGTGTTAGGATTAAAGCAACTGATATCAGGGTATAAGATTACTAGAATCCCAAGATTCTGTTTACCCTGTACGTTACTCAAAAGGAGGCTAGGACATGAGTGAGTTGATCAACAACCGGGAATACCGGCAGAAGGTGCTCAAGGAACTTATTATGGACCTTCATCACGGGAAAAGCGTGGACGAGGTTAGAGAACGCTTCGCCAAGCTAATAGAGGGTGTGTCAACAGAAGAAATTGCCCAAATGGAGCAAAACCTAATCATGGAAGGTATGCCGGTAGAAGAGGTTCAGCGGCTGTGCGATGTGCACGCTGCGGTTTTCAAGGGATCCATCCAGGACATTCACCGGCCGAACAAAGCGGCAGAAACACCAGGGCATCCTGTACATACCCTGCGCCAGGAGAATCGGGCCATTGAGAAGCTAATCGCCGAGCAGATTGAGCCTCTCCTGGGCCAGCTTTCCCCGGAGGCCTTTCCCCGGCTGGCCTCTGCTCTGGAGAAACTGGGCGAGGTAGACAAGCACTACAGCCGCAAGGAAAACCTGATCTTTCCCTATCTTGAGGAATACGGGATAACCGCTCCCCCTCAGGTGATGTGGGGCGTGGACGACGAGATTCGTGACCAGCTCAAAGAGGCCAAGTCGTTGCTCGCGGCTCCCAAGGTCGATCCAGATCAGGTTGCCCAAAAGACAGAAGAGGTTGTCAGCAAGATCACAGAGATGATCTACAAGGAAGAAAACATCCTCTTTCCTATGGCCCTGGACAACCTTACGGAGGACCAGTGGGCAACTATTGCTCAGGAGAGCGAGGAGATCGGTTTTTGCCTAATCGCGCCACCGCCAAGCTGGAAACCGCAACGGGTGGAGGTGGCAGCGCCAAAGGAAACGCAGGAGGCAGGTGCCGCAGGGGCTGTGCGCTTTGAGACCGGGGTTCTCAGCTTCAAGGAGATAAATGCCATCCTCAACCGTTTGCCGGTAGACATAACTTTTGTGGACAAGGATGACGTGGTCAAGTACTTTTCCCAGAGCCCGGAGCGCATCTTCCCGCGTCCGAAGACTGTCATTGGCCGTAAGGTGCATAACTGCCACCCTCCGGCCAGCATGCATGTAGTGGAGAAGTTGGTGGCGGATCTTAAGGCGGGGCGCAAGGATCACGAGGACTTCTGGATCAAGATGGGGGATGTTTATGCCCTGATCCGTTACTTTGCTGTGCGGGATGAGAATGGGGAGTACCTGGGAACACTTGAAGTCACCCAAAACATAAAGCCCCTGCAGGAGATTCAGGGTGAAAAGCGCCTGCTTTCCAATTAACAGGGGAACGACAAAGCCCGGACCGAACACGGTCCGGGCTTTGCTTATTAGTCTGCCCCAGTGGCTGAACCTCTGGCCCAAGGATGACCTTGGCGCCTACTCTTACAACATGGCTGCACTTATTGTCGCCGCAGCGCTTCAATGGGGGGAACGGAGGAGGCGATCATGGCGGGATAGATGCCGAACAAAAGGCCTGAGCCCAAGGCAACCATAACAGCAATCTTTATGGATTGGAGGCTCAGGGCGGTATGGAAACCGTAGTGGCTGAAGACGTTAAGCCCCCATATTCCTCCTGCCGTCCCGGCAATGGCGCCTAGGGCACTGACGTACAGTGCCTCCATTAAGAATTGGATCAGAAGGTCGATCTGTTTGGCGCCAACGGCGCGCCGCACACCAATCTCCACTGTCCGTTCAGTTACAGACACCAGCATGATGTTCATGATGCCCAGGCCGCCCACCAGGAGCGACACTGCCGCGATGCCGCCGAGGAGCAGGGTCATGACCCGGTTGGCCTGGTCGGCTTCTTTTACCAATTGATTTAAGTTGGTGATGGTGATGAGATCCTCTCCACCGGGGATTGGGGATTTTTCTGGAGCTGGTCTAGGGGAGGGAGCGGCCGCTATTTTCTCCATGACTTCTGCTGTTGCGCCGGGGCCGGCTTCGCCTTCGCCACCTTGAGTTCCTCCGGGCGTCGGGGCGGTTTGGTCCAGCCCCAGTTTGCGCTTGTAGATTCTGCCTAGCTGTACCACGGCCAGGTCCGCTTCCTGAGTTGAATTGGCTTTGAGCCAGATTTGCTCAACCTTCTTTTTGCCGGCGATCTTGAGGGCGGTAGTATAGGGTATAAGGATCTTATCGTCGATGCCTTCGGCATTGGCCGCACCCTTGGGCGCCAATACCCCCACTATGCGAAAGGTTTCACCGTTTAAGGTAAACGTGTGGCCCACCGGGCTTCTGCCTCCCATGAGACCGTGGCCCACATTGTAGCCCAGCACGGCCACGGGAGAACGCTGCATGACGTGCCACTGGGTGAAGAAGTGACCGGCGATAACGGGATGGTCCCTTACATCTGGGAATTCGTTGTTGACACCAACGAGATTGATGGTGCCGCGGGCGCGGCGCCAACGCATAACTGCCTTGGTATTTATGACCGGTGTCCCCATCTCTACGCCACTGACCCGTTCCACTAATTCCTCGGCTTCCTCCGGGTCAAACTCCACCGAAACGTCGTTGGCGTGAATGGCGATGACATTGGTACCCAAGCTCTTAAACTGGGCCACCACTGCCTGGCGTGCCCCTTCACCAATCCCCATGAGACTCACCACAGACGTTACTCCGATAGCGACCCCAAGTATGGTAAGGGCGGAGCGCAGCGGATGGGTGAGGACGCCGTGCCAGGCCATTTTGGCAGCAAAGAGGGTGCGCACCAGGAAGGAGAACACGGCATTCTTCTTATTATTATCCGTTGTTGTCATTGCTACCTGATCCTTCCTTATCGCCGTCACCTGAACCGCTCTGTCCTGGCAGGAGGGTGTCCTTGGAACCAATATGCTGGCTGGGTAGCACATCGGCGCTGCTGCCTGTTATGACCAGTTCCCCTTCTTCTACTCCGCTTTTCACCTCTGCCACCCTGTGGTTCATGAGGCCCAGTTTCACAGGGACGACCTTTGTGGTACCATCCGGGTTTAATATCTCTACCTTGGGTGTGTTGTCTTCTTCAAAGATAGCCTCCAGTGGGACCAGAAGTACGTTCTCCGCTCTCCCTGCGTCAATAAAAGCGTGTGCCTGCATACCGGGCCTCAGTTGGGGTCCGCCTTTTACAGTAATGCTAACGCCAAAACGTGGTATACCGTTGACGTCCCTGCCCATGGTGTCTACCTGCATGACTTGGCCTTCAAAGGTCGCTCCTGGCAGGGCATCCAGAGTAACAGTGACGGGGGAGCCCTGTTTAACCATCAGCACGTCTACGTCATCCACCTCTGCCCACATGGACATATCCGAGGTGTTGTAAATGTAGCCGATCCAATCTCCCGGGTTTACCATCTGCCCTACCTGCTGCTCCCAACGAGCAACCACGCCATCTATCGAGGCCTTAATCTCTGTTTGACTGGCTTTGGCCAGGAGGTTTGCCAGCTCGTTTTCCTTTTCACGCAGTCTGTCCATCCTCTCCTGGAGGGTATCTTCAATATCTGCCCCTGACAGAAGGACCAGGGGGTCACCCTTCTTGACCAGGTCCATCTCGCGTACGTAAACCGTCGAGGCAATGGCCTCTGCTGTGGCCAGCACTTTTTCTTCGTTTACGAAGCCATCCACTTTGGCGCCACTGGCAAACCAGTTGACCCTTAAGCTGTCTCTGTCTGGAGAAGGAATACCAAGGCGCACCGTCAGGCCTGCCCGCACCAGGCCAGGATTCTTACCCTCGACGGTGATCCAATGCACAAAACCCTGGGCGGGATTTTCTTCGTCACCGTCGGGCACAGGGTTGGGATTGACTTCTGTTATACGCCCATATTGAACGCCTTCAAAAAGGTCAAATCTAATAGCCAGTTCCTGACCTTCCTTAATTTGCTTGAACTCGTTTTCATAGAGTTTGGCTCTAATCTGGTAGGTGGAGTCATCCACTATCTTAGCAATGATTTGGCCCTGGGGGACCTGAGTGCCTTCCTTAATGCTAAGCCCTGTTACTCTACCGTCAATGGGTGCCCGCAGGGTAATGCCTGCACCTGGCCTAATCTCGTGGAGTCTATCAGGTGGCAGGCCGGTGAGTTCCGATAGGTAATCACGGTTTGACTGGATTTCTTTCTGTAAGGCGTCTATCTGGGATTGCAGCCCCGGAGCCACAAGCTTGGCAATGGTTTCTCCTGCCTTTACCTCCTGACCTTCCTCGGCCAGGATCTCGCTTATGACAAACTGGATACTCTGCCCGGTGTAATCACGCGACCCGGGGACCATGATGCCGCCGCTGCGGGAGGGGTTTAAGGAACCCGTGATTTCAACCCCGACTGCTATGTCGCCCCGCGTTACAGCCTTAGTGGAGTATATAGGACCCTGTGCTTCTTGCGCGGGTGGGGGTACCAACTGCCTGTAAGCGTAAAAGCCGCCACCGAAGACAATGGCCACTATAAGGAAGATCATTACAATCCGTTGTGTCATGCCATCTTAAACCTCCTGCTGCGTTCTTCTTGTCTATTTGCTCTCCTAGAAATCTATGCAGGCTCAAGTTACAGCCCTACCATTTTGTGTTTCATCAATCTGTAGAATCTGGCCATCCCGCAGGCGGCAAATCCTGTGTCCGTATTGGGCAATGTGTTCTTCGTGTGTTACCTGTATGATGGTGATCCCCATATCTTTGTTCAGCTTGGTGAAAATGGCCATGATGTTTTCGCCTGACTTGGAGTCAAGGGCGCCGGTCGGTTCGTCGGCCAGGATGACCCTGGGTTCTCCAGCAATGGCCCTGGCAATGGCCACGCGCTGTTGTTCACCGCCGGAGAGCTGGGACGGGAGGTGGTGCACCCGTTCGCCCAGGCCTACAGCCTCCAGAGCATGAATGGCCCGGCGGCGTCGTTCTTTGCCCCCCAAGCCGCGATAGATTAGAGGTAGTTCCACGTTGGCTGCGGCATCCAAGTTAGGCAGCAGGTGAAAACTCTGGAAGACGAAGCCAATGAGCTGATTACGGATGTCTGCCAACTGGTTGTCGTTCATTTTTTCCACCCTGTTACCCACAATTGTGTAGGTACCTGCACTGGGTCTATCCAGGCAGCCGATGATATTTAGCAAGGTAGACTTGCCGGATCCGGAGGGCCCCATAATAGAGACAAAGTCACCTTCTTCAATGGTAAGGTTCACGTCGCGCAAGGCTTCCACTCTTATTTGATTCAAGCGGTATGTACGAGAGATGTTAACCAACTCTATTAAGGGCAAGAAAGAACCCCTCCTCAGGGAAAACATGGTTTCAATATGCAAGACGAGAAGAGGAAACAAAAGGTTCCCCTTGTTTTGGTAGCATGAAAAGGTTTTCGGAACTAGACTAAAGAGAAAGTTGTGTTGACAACTAATTTCAAGAGGGTTATTCTCTTAGGTATGAGCTTTCATTTTAACTCTAAATAGGAGTTGTCGTTTCTATGCAGCGCGCTATGACAGCAGATGAAAAGTATAAGCTGATGACGCAGGAACCAGTTGAACGCCTCATTTGCTCTCTGGCTGTTCCGACTATAGTGAGCATGTTGATCACTTCTATCTATAATTTGGCTGACACTTTTTTTGTCAGCCGGATAGGCACTAGCGCATCAGGAGCCGTGGGCGTGTCCTTCTCACTCATGGCCATCATTCAGGCGCTGGGTTTTACGTTTGGCATGGGTTCGGGCAATTACATCTCCAGGCTATTAGGGCAAAAAAACAGGGAGCACGCGGCTAAGGTAGCAGCTACCGGGTTCTTTACAACTTTTGGTTTAGGAGTTGTGCTGGCTGCGCTGGGTCTCATCTTCCTGGATCAGTTGGTGTATGCACTCGGGGCTACAGAGACCATTGCTCCTTACGCGAAAAGCTATCTCAGATACATCCTCATCGGCATGCCGTATATGGCTTCTGCGTTTGTACTGAACAGTATCCTGCGTTTTCAGGGGAGCGCTTTTTACGCTATGCTAGGGATTGGGACTGGCGGCCTCCTCAACATCGTGCTGGACCCCATCTTCATCTTTAGCCTCAATATGGGTATCGGAGGAGCAGCCCTTGCCACCATTATCAGCCAGTTCATCAGCTTCTTGATACTACTTAGGCAATCAGCTGCTGGTGGTAATATCAAGATCCAGTTCCGAAACTTTACCCCTCGATGGGAGATCTATCGGGAGATCTTGCGTGGGGGCTTGCCTTCTTTCTACCGGCAGACCCTTGCCAGCACCGCAATGATTTGTCTCAACTTCAGCGCCGGTCCGTTTGGGGACGCGGCCATTGCTGCTATGTCCATTGTGGCCCGCGTGTTTCAGTTTGCTGTGTCGGCGGTGCTGGGTTTTGGCCAGGGCTTCCAG
>JAAYHG010000188.1 GCA_012735455.1 Bacillota bacterium | reverse complement strand
GAGTACTGCTGCAGGAAAGGATCGGATACCCGTCGAAATACCTCAAGAAATGAAGGAAACTTTTGGGACTTACTCCACGTCTCTATTTATGAAGGCAAATAAGCAAACGGGAGGAGTAGCAGGTATGAGAAGCCGATTGCGTTTAGTTGCTCTGTTGTTGGTGGTATTGCTCCTGGGTATATACGGGGTGGCACAAGCTGCGACTATCACTAAGACACTGAAGGCAGTCTACCGTAACATTGCACTAGTGGTAGATGGTAAGGTTGCCCAGGTTGATGAAGAGCCTTTTATTGTGGATGGGCGTGTGTACGTTCCCCTGCGTCATGTGGCGCAAATCCTCGGGGCAAAGGTAGATTGGGATGATGCCAATAGCAGAGTCGTAATCACTACTGCTCCCAAGAGCGATCCGGCAGCAGAGCAGGCCAAGTACCAGCAGGGATACAATGCCGGCTTGGTACAGGGACAACTTCTGGCTAGCAAGAAGGCCTACGATGAAGGCTACGAGAAAGGGTACGACGAGGGTTACGAGGAAGGCTATGAGGAAGGTTATGATGAGGGCTACGACGATGGCAAAGAAGAAAGCGATGATGATGCCTACGATGAGGGTTACGATGACGGTTATGCCCAGGGAGAAGAGGATGGCAGAGATGCGGCCGAATACTATAATGAAGAGGAAGAGACGGGACTAGACTGGCGTGAAGCTCTGGAAGATTACATGGATATCTACGACGAGGACGACATAATCGACATCTTTGACCGCACTTATCGCGATCTGGATGAAGAGGGCGATGACTATACGGACGGTTTTATAGAGGGCTATTACGACGGCTTCAAGAAAGCGTTTAACAAGTATTATGATTATTAAATGATGTCTTATCGAGATTGGCTTAGACAGATTCACAGCAAGGGACCGGTGAACGCCGGCCCCTCATTTTATGCGTTGGGAATGGCTGATTGGGTCTATAGTCCCAGAAAGTTGTCAACAAAAATGTGCCAGAAGGAACCGAAGTTTGGGACTTTGTGTAACCTCCAGGAGGTTTTCTGCGTCCTGACAGCGAATTACTTGAAAAGAAATATTATCCAGTGGGGAAGAAGAATGACGCAAAAGATTCGAGTTCTTATAGCCGATGATGAGACGCTTATGCGTGATGGGTTGCAGACAATCCTTAGTCTCGAAGAGGATATGGAAGTCGTAGGCGTGGCTGCTGATGGGCGAGAGGCATACGAACGGGCCCGGGAGCTGCAACCAGATGTGGTGCTGCTGGATGTCTGTATGCCCAAGATGGACGGATTGGAAAGCCTACGGCTCATCAAGCGCGCGCTGCCGGGTACCAAGGTGCTGGTTCTCACCACATTCAACGATGAAGAATACATCATCAGTGCCTTAGCGTCGGGCGCCAACGGTTACTTGTTGAAAGATCTGGAGGGGCAACAACTGATTGATGCCGTACGCAAAACGGCCAAGGACCAGCTCATGCTGCCCGCCCGGGTGGCAAACAAGCTGGCAGAACGTCTAGCAGTGCTGCAGGCCATTGACGATACCAGGAAGAAGTTGAAGAAGCTGGCTGCAGATAAGATCGATTTTACTCCACGTGAACAGGAGATCGCTGTGTTGATGGTGGAAGGCTTAAGCAACCGAGAAATAGCGAGCCACTTGAACTAGAGTGAAGGAACGGTTAAGAATTACATCAGTGTTATCTATTCCAAACTGGGTACCAATCACCGCACTCAAGCCGTCTCCTACCTGGCCAAACACCTGGAATTTGTAGAGCGCAGCTGAGGATGATCTGTAGACAGGGGGGCTGGCCTGAATATGGTGCCAGGGTATCAGATAGAGGGTAAGGTTTTCGAAACGCCAAATACCGCCGCCTTTCGTGCGGTAGTGATGAGTAGCGGGCGCCGTGTACTTGTTAAACTGCCGCGCAGCGGCAGTACCTTGGCGAAGGCCAAGAATCAAATCCTACGTGAACAGGAGATTTGCAGTCGGCATACTTTTCCGGGTAGACTGGTCTTCACGGCTACTGAGCTCCCGGATGGCACCCCGCTGGCGGAAGCTGAACTGGGGCACTGCGTCTTTCTCGGAGAGCTGCTGAACCGGGGGTTGCTGCCTATTGAAGATGCCCTTTTTCTTGCACTACAGCTTGCGGATAACCTGTTTCAGCTCCACCGGCAAAACATAATTCTGACCAGGCTCTCCCCTGACGTGTTGCTCCTTGACGAGGCCAATAAGACGCTCTACATTGCGGACTTGAGCTGCGCCAGTCAGACAGGGGCGGTGGATGAAGAGCAAGACGAGTCTTGCAGAGCCACTGGTTTAGAACCCCTGGCCTACTTGGCACCAGAACAGTCAGGACGCTTCAACTGGCCTGTGGATGCACGGGTAGATATCTACAAGGCCGGTGTGAGTTTTTATCAGATGCTAACAGGGAAACTCCCTGTTACAGCTCAGACCCCCTTGGAGTGGTTTTATGCTGTGGCTACCCGGGAGATACCGTCGCCGTCCCTGGCGAATCCTCAGGTGCCGGAGCCTGTGGCGCGCATTGTGCTGCGCTGTCTGTCGCCGGATCCAGGGTTGCGCTATCAGAGTGCGTACGGCCTCAAAAAAGACCTGGAGCGCTGCCTGGCGGAGTGGCAGCAGCACGGACAGATCTCTTCGTTTCCGCTAGCCAGCCATGATACTACCAGTGTCTTTCGTGTCACGGAGGAATTCTACGGCCGGGAAGAAGAGTTGGGGTTTCTAGAGGCGGCGCTGCAGCGGGTGGCAGCCGGCGGTACCGAGATTGTTGTTGTGTCCGGTGAGTCAGGCGTCGGGAAGACGCGACTGCTGCAGGAATTTCGCCATCGAGCGCGAGGACAAGCCATTTTTGGTTCGGGCAAGTTTGCCCAACTGGCTACCGAAGCTCAGTACGGCCCTTTGGTACAGGCTGTAACACAGGTTGTATCGTGGATCCTGAGCCAAGGTAAAGAAGAGATGACGGCCTGGAAAGAAAAGCTTGAGACGTGCTTGAGGACGAATCTCTCCCTGGTAGCGGTAATGATTCCAGAGATTGAGCAGCTCACAGGCCAGTTGCCGAAGATCCACGTGGGCTCGGCCTTGGAGAAGGAAGCACGGCTGCGCTGCGCCCTGTTTCAGTTTATACAGCTCCTGGCAGCCAAAGACAGGCCAGTGGTACTCATCTTGGATGACCTACAGTGGGCCGACAGAGGGTCTTTACAACTCATCAAGGGGATCCTGGTGGAGTGTGACCTCAATCATGTGCTGGTGCTGGGATCATATCGGGAAGAAGAAGTGCCTCAAGACCATATTGTGCGGCAGCTGGTGTCCAGCCTGCAGAAAATGGGGGTAAGGGTGCAGCAGTTGGCTCTGGGACCGGTGCAGCAGGAACAGATAGAACAAATGGTGGCTTCTACTCTGTGCTGCAGCCAAAAGGAGGCCAAACCGCTGGCCCGGTTTGTTGAAAGCCAAACGGGGGGCAACCCCCTGTTCATCAAGGAAATGCTCTACACCCTCTTTAGACAAGGGGTGCTAGTACATAAACCGGAAGGCGGTGGCTGGAGGTGGGACCTGTCCGGGGCAGAAGGCAGCTTGCTGGGTGCCGATGTTGTGGAGCTATTGTTGCAGAGGATCAGGTTGCTGCCTGCAGCGGACAAGAAGATCTTGTGCTTGGCGGCGTGTGGTGGCACACACTTTAATCCCGAACACGTTGCCGCTCTGGCCGAGCAAGGGCTCTCTACCACCCTTGTGAGCCTTGGCCGTTTGGTGGAGGAAGGCTTGCTTCAGCACAATTCGGAGAACGACTTTAGCTTCGCGCATGACAGGGTGCAGCAGGTGGCTTATCAGCTGCTTTCTTCTGATAGCAGGCCTGCCATTCACTACCGGCTGGCCCAGCTGCTTGGCGCAGGACGCTGTCCAACTGAGCTTCTAGATAAGACAGAGAGGCCTTTGTTCTTGTCCGCTGTCAATCACCTGAACCTGGGCCTTGCTGTTGTTCGGCAGCGGGGTGAGGAGCTTGAGGCCGCCCGCATTAACCTTGCGGCGGGTCGACAGGCCAAACAAGCAGCCGCCTTTCCGGCGGCGCTGGAATATATCGAGACGGCTTTGAGCCTGTTGCCGGCGGATGGCTGGGATAGAGATCATGCACTTACTTTTGCGCTAAATCTAGAACACTTGGAGTGTCTGTATCTGTGCGGGGATTTTGCTGGTGGGGATGATTTGTACCGGCAGCTGGAGGGTAGGATTAAATCAAATCTGGAACGAACCAAGCTCCATTTAATCAAGATCCTCTTTGCCACCAAGAAAGGCTTCAATCGGGAGGCCATCCATGTGGGGATCAAGGGGCTCCGGGAACTGGGCTGCTATCTTCCGGAAAGGCCGTCTGTACCCTACTTACTCCGCGAGTTTGTTAAGGTAGAGCTGCTGCTGCGCCGTGGCGGCAGTAAACGCTTAACCGTCGTGGCTCCCACCGTAGACCCGGAAAAGCAGGCGGCTTATGACATCTTGATTGCCATGGGACCCTGTGTTTACAACCAGGACGATAACCTCCTGCTTGCCCTATCCCTGAAGACCTGTGAGCTCTCTCTGCGTTACGGCGCATTTCCTAATTCCGCCACAGCCTACGTAACCCTGGCCATGGTTTACATTGTACGGCTTAAGAACTTTGCCTGGGGGCTGGCCCTTGGCCGTGCAGCACTTTACCTGGTAGACCAGTACAGCAGTGAGGCGGAAAAATCCTTGGTGAATTTTATCTATGGTGCTTTCTGTTCCCCCTGGCTGGAGCACATCCGGGCAGCGGCGCCTTACCTGGCCCGTGCCAAGGAATACGGTCTGGCTGCCTGTGATATGACCTATGCCGGTTACGCCATGACGTTTCAAGTGATAAACGCTCATTTTCAGGGTGTTCCCCTGGTTGAGTTGGCCCGGAAGATAGACAAGAACCTAGCGTTTGCACCGCGGATCCACGATCCCTACTACCGGCATACCCTAACCGTGTACCGGCAATTTGTCCGCAGCCTGCAGGGACTGACAAAGCAGCGAGACAGCTTCAGTGATGAAACCCTGCAGGAGAAAGATTTCCTCGATTGCTTTGCTGGTCTTAAGGTCAGGGAGCGGGACAAGTTTGATTATTACCTGTTGAGAGGGCAGCTCTGCTATTTTCTGGGGGAGTACGACCAGGCCAAGGTACTCTTGACCCAAGCAGATCGGCTGCGCGGGCTCTATTTTGGTGAGGCCTATCTGGCTGATTTGGATTTCTATTTCTGCCTCACCCTTCTTGCTTCTTATGAGCGCCTGAGCTGGAAGGAAAGGCTCTTGGCCCGCAGGCGGCTGGCCCAGGGTTACCGCAGGCTTAAGGATTGGGCTAGGCGCTGTCCGGCAAACTTCGAACACAAGCGACTCTTAGTGGCGGCCGAAAAAGCCCGGCTGCAGCGCAGGTGGCTTAAGGCGGCCGGACTCTACGAAGCAGCTGTGGAATCAGCGCGGCAAAACGGCTTTCTGCATTCACGAGCAGTGGCTTGTGAGTG
>JAAYHG010000187.1 GCA_012735455.1 Bacillota bacterium | reverse complement strand
CACGTATACAGGAATGTTGTGGGGAATCTCCCCGCTTCTGAACAAAGTGTTAAGGTCATAAAGCAGGTCCTGGGTCCGTGCAATGGCAAAAGCCGGGATAATGACATTCCCGCCGTGCGCTGTGGTTTCACAGATGATTTGCGCCAGGCGCGGCCGCCTCTCTTCTTGCGATCCGTGCAAACGAGCGCCATAGGTAGACTCAAGCACTAAATAATCGGCTGCTTCAATCAGAGCAGGGTCACGGATAAGGGGTTGCCTGCTGTTACCTAAATCTCCGGTAAAGACAATTTTGAACTCGTCCTCACCTTGCAACCAGAGCTCGACGATAGCCGAACCCAGAATGTGCCCAGCGTCGCGAAGGCGGATTTTCACTGTAGGCGTAAGCGAGATGATCTCGTCATAGTTAACACCCAAAAAATAGGGCAGCACAGCTTCAGCGTCAGCTACAGTGTAAAGGGGCTCTAGAGGTTCCAGTCCCCTTCGAGCCCGCTTTCTGTTCTGCCACTCGGCCTCAGTCTCTTGAATGTATCCGCTATCGGGCAGCATTATCCTAGCCAGGTCCACAGTTGCCCGGGTGGCAATGATCCTGCCTTGAAACCCCTGACGACATAGCCGAGGCAGCAACCCACTGTGATCTATATGCGCGTGGGTTAGCACCACATAGTCAATCTCTGCCGGCGAAAACGAAAATGGACGCCAATTGCGTTCCCTTACTGAACGATTACCCTGAAAGAGGCCACAGTCAATCAGCAGCTTTGTATCTTCAAGTTCAAGCAAAAAACAAGAACCGGTTACAGTGCCCGCTCCGCCAAGAAAGCGCAGCCGTACCATCTTAAATCGCCTCCCCCAGCTTATCTGCCTCCTCCAGCAGCGCACGAATCCTCTCCATGGCCCGGTCGGTAAGAATCCGCACACTGGCCCGGTCTTTCGGATTAAGATCTTCCTGTGGCACGGGCTCACCAAAAACTATACGTACAGGCCCTGGACCACGGGTGCCGCGGATCCCAGCAGGAACCAAGCAGGCACCTGTACGCAAGGCCAAAAGGGCAGCTCCCTCTTCGGCAGGACCCAATTCGCCTGTCATAATGCGCGTACCTTCAGGGAATATGCCCAAGACCTTACCACTGGCTAGTATTTCTAGAGCACGCTTGATGGCCTTTCTATCCGGTGCGCCCCTCTTTACAGGGAATGCACCTAGAGCACCGATAATGTAACCAAAAAGCGGTATACGGAAAAGCTCTACTTTGGCCATAAAATATACCTGGCGTGGACAGGCCACCCCAAGGGCAGGTGGATCCAAGTAACTGACATGATTGCCAATTAGAATAACCGGGCCTTCACGCGGAATTAGTTCGCGCCCACTCACCTTAAGTCCCCGCGTCACCCTAATATAAAGACCACACAACCACCTTGCTAGAGCGTAAAGCAGTTTTCTTCCCTCCCTCCAACTCTACACATCATGAACGGGCTGAATGCTACCTCGAACGTCTATCCTCTTGCTCACGCTGACGGACCAAAGAAACAATCTTCTTTACCACCTGGTTAACACTCAAGTAGGTACTGTCCAGGAGTACCGCGTCCGCAGCCGGTTTCAGGGGGGCTAAAGCACGACTTTCATCTTCGCAATCACGGGCGAGGACTTCGCGCTTTACCGCCACAGTGGACACGGGGTAGCCGCGGTCCTCCATCTCTCGTAGCCTCCTACGCACCCGTTCCTCTATGCTGGCAGTTAGAAATACTTTAACCTCTGCCTGAGGCAGGACCACGGTACCTACGTCCCGTCCATCCATAACCACGCCCCCGGCAGCCCCTAGCTTCTGCTGCAGCCGGGTCAACTCACGCCGTACACCGGGCACCTTGGCCACGTGCGACACCATCTCGTTCACCTCAGGGGAACGCAAGGCACGCGTGACTTCTTCCCCATTAAGGTAAACCGCCTGCACTCCGTCCTCTTGGCTAACAAACTCCACCCGTGTCTCTCGCGCCAAGCACTCCAGAGCAACAGGGTCGTCTATTGGCACTCCTCGGCGCAGGGCCTGCAGCGTTACTGCTCGGTACATGGCACCGGTATCAATGTAAAGGTATCCCAGCTCCCGCGCAACTCGCCGTGCCACTGTGCTCTTGCCTGAACCAGCCGGGCCGTCAATGGCCACCTGGAGCCCCCTCATCGGTCAACCCCCTGCTTAGAAGCAGTCAAGTCAGGACGTAATACCTCTGCCCCGTTCAGATAAACAGAACGAAAGCTCTTGTTTCTTGTTTTACAATTCAGAAGGAGCAGAACCCGTATACAGCGAGGCAGACTCCCCGGGACAGGAATCTCACAGCAGTCAAACAATGCTACATCTTGCCAGCCCAGCTCCCGAGCCGCAGCAGCAGGAAAAGCCGCATTTAAGTCATCAGTCACGCTAAAAATAGCCGCGGCCACGTCTTCAATCTTAAAATCATTAGCACGTTGAATTTCCTGGAGCAACTCCCGCGTCGCGGCCAAAATAGCCTCCCGACTATTCTTAGCGCAGGTAGTGGCCCCGCGCACCCCTCGCACCGGCATTTTATCATCCTTCCTACCTTCCTACTCTCTTTTTCTTACTACGGCATGATCCAAGGGGTTGTCCTGCCGCTCGATACAAGCTGGCCACCTCTTCTGGGGTTAAAGAGCGATACTGGCCGACAGGAAGGGACCCTAGAGCCAGTGGGCCCAAACGCCGCCGGATTAACCGCTCTACTGGAAAACCAATGGCCGCAAAGAGGCGCCGCACCTCACGCTTGCGGCCCTCACCCATAACCACCTGGAGCCGACTTCCCCCGTCCCAGGGGCCAAGCAGCGCGACCCTTTTAGCCGCAGCGGGGCCGTCTTCCAAGATGACACCCTTTGTCAGCACCTTAAGGTCCCTTGGCCCGGGGCTTCCCCGCACCCACACCTCGTAGGTCTTGGTGACCTGAAAACGGGGATGAGTCAAGAGGTTAGTCAGACAACCGTCGTTAGTTAGGATAAGAAGCCCTTCGCTATTTAGATCCAGCCGTCCCACAGGAAACACGCGTACGTTTGTTCGTACCAGGTCCAAGACTGTGGGACGCCCCTCAGGATCCCGAGCCGTGGTAACATAGCCCTGTGGTTTGTTAAGGAGCAAATAAATTCGATGAGGGGTAGCAATGCTGCGCCCGTCAACACTCACGCTATCCACATCTGGATCTGCCTTCGCGCCCAGTTCTCTTACCACCTTGCCATTAACCCTTACTCGCCCCTGGGTGATAAGCTCTTCCGCACGGCGACGCGACACAATACCAGCATCTGCAATCAGCTTCTGCAACCTTTGCTGCACAGTCCTATGCTCCCCCCCACTCCACATTAGGCTGATTCTATTCTTAAGACTCTTGCGCTGGTATTAGCCGGCGGGCGTACACCCCTAACAGCCCTGCTTTCGCCACTCGCTCGCGTATCTCTGTCCTACACAGGGTGTAGAGGTTCTTTTCGCGCATTAAATGGAAAAATCCTGCTCCAGAGAAGGAGTACCTTCTCCAGCCCGCCTCGCCTCTCTCCAGGTCATCACTTATACTGCCGATCAATTCTCCTGTAGCCAAGCTACGCGGCAAAACCAAAGGCTCCATTCCCAGCGCACAGCGCACAGCGTTATGGCCCGCCAACATGCCTGTGGCTATGGCCTCGGTGTGCCCAATCGCCGGACCTTGTTTCTCACCGCCAACAAACACGTTATCCAATCCGTCCACCTTGAGGGCCCGATTGCGGAAGGCCATGGCCAGGAGACGGATGGAATTTCCCTTCCCTCCGGCATAGGGATCGGCGAAGCGCGCACGTTCGAAACCTGGGACTTGCCGCAGATCCTTTAAGGGAATGAAGGGGGCCATGAGCTTAACGTGTCCTGTATCCAAAAGGATAATCCGTTCGGCATAAACAGGAATATCATAGTGTTCGCACACCTTCAGTTTGAGTTTCCCAGGGTTGACCATCTCCGGAGGCAGGGTTATCTCCACTACCCCGTTCTTCTCTAGTTTTTCCAATAAAAAGGGTGCCAAGGAGTCTTTCGCCAATTTGCAGGAGCCGCTCATAGCACCGTAGCTCCCATCCGCCTTCACCGCTGGGTACTCTCGCCCCCCTGCCAATGCCACCAAAGAGGTACGCGGGCCAAAGGCTGGACAACGCTGGACACAAAGGGCACACCCATGACCGTAGCGCAGACAATTCCCCATTGGCCCTGAGGTTCCACTGGCATCCACAAAAGCATCCCCTTCCAGTGTCTCCCCATCCTCAGTCACAACAGCGGTTACCCGCTCGTCCTCTTTGGCTACTGCTACCACCCGGTTCATGGTCCGAATCTCAATATTATGCCTTTCCAAGAGTGCCCGGATTGCTGTTTCTATCTTATGCACATCGTATAGAGAGGCATGGGAATGGCCGGGGAACTCAATGTTGCGGTGTCGGTAGGTACCCTCCAGAGTGGAAAAGATGGCGTTCCCGCCCAAGGCGATGATTTCTTCCGCCGCCGTGTAGCGCCCGTTGTTTAGCATGATTCCGCCCACCAGTCCCGCACCAAGAAGCATGTCAGTCCGCTCCAGGACTATTACCTCGGCACCGGCCAGCCGTGCTGCTAAAGCAGCGGCGCAGCCAGCCCAGCCACCTCCAACAACAACTATTTTAACCACCCATGGCTACCCCCTTTTGCAATCCGGTACTGTGCCTTACACTTGGGCACGCGTCGACCATCAGCCAGGAAATCTACACAGCTGCCACAAAGTCCGTCGCCACAACAGATAACCGAATTCTGGGAGCAGCCTAGCTCTGTATCGCCATCCTCTTTGCGCACCAGCTCCATTACTGCTCGGTGAAGGGAATCTGGCCCACCGCTGAACACGACAAGGGGTTTTTCTTTTAGCCACTGGGCAAGAAACGGCAACCCTTCAGTCCTCATGCTCTTGACTTCAGTGACCTCTACCCCTAGACCACGCAGCTTCTCCGCTACATAAATCCGGCCGGCACTGCCAGGCGCCAGGCAAGCCTTAACCCGGTTGCCACCACGGATCAACTGACGAGCTACGAGTACCGCCGTGGATTGCCCCACCCCACCGGCCACAATGACTGCTGTGCCAGCCCGGGCAGATTTCAGGGTAGCTAAACCCAAGACACCATTATAGTACGGACCGTGTACCACCAGCTTCCCATCGGTCTCGCTTAACAAGCGTGTCTTGGGGCCTGCCAGTACCACTACCAGCCAGACCTCGCGGCCCTCTGTGTCCACCACACTCACTGGTAGCGCAGCAGCCTCGGGCACGCCAACTGGTCGCAAGAATAAGAAAGACCCAGGATTGTTCAGTTCGCGCACCAACTCTTGCTCCAATCGCAAGCGAAAACTGATCAGTCCCGGGGTCAGTTCTTCTTTTTCCACCTCCACTTCTTCTTTTCTGCGCTCTTTGATCCTGCCCCGCGACCAGCGCTGGTTTAGGTAACTGCAGCTGCCACTCCAGGAACAGGAACAGAAATCCTCGCCCCTTAATAGTGAGCAAACCAGACACTCACCGGTCATACCCAAGTAACAAGGACAAAACTCACTGCCGGCGTCCACGCAAGCAAGCGACCACTGGACTGCACCTTGCACCTCCACCCCTCCTCACGCCACACAGACAGAAACAATCACCGTCTGCATTATCCGTCGGCCTCATTTAGGCTATGAAGGAGAGGTGGAGATGGTGCCTGGGGCACATCCTCAGAGGGCACAGAATACTATACCAAAGATCTGCATCTCAAAAGTGGAGGTGACACCCTTTGCAACTTGGCGTCGAACTTATCGCTCTGGCGCCTCTGGCGCTGGCGAATCCAACCTATTTTGAGCTTTTGTTTAGCAACGGCTGCCAAGTGATCCCTGATTCTTTTGGTAAGGACGAGTACATGTACCCGGTGCAGCTCAGTCCCTACTCCCGCGTTGCTGCCACAGGACGCAAGTGCATCTTTCTTAACCATCAACAAAAGAAGGAGGACACGTACCAGGCCGGTCCATCCGAGTTGGTTGAGGTTGCCCACCCACAAAACGGGAACTCCCACCTGCTCCTTCATCTGGCCAGTTCCCTTGATCTTGATCGGACCCGCCTGGCCCAAGATTTTGTCCTCAACTTGATTACCAGTGACAGGCAAGAACAAGTTCCTTTGCGGGAGACAGCCATCGACCACAGTGGTAATGGCAAGTTCGTCTTGGACCTATCATCACTGCTAAGAGAGAACCACGTAGACACTTAGTACCTTTACGAAAAGGACTCCGCTACATCTGCTACAAACTCTGAAACAGAAGTCACTAGCCCCAAAGCAGGCGGGCTAGTAGTACAGCCATGCCTATCCCCGCTACGTCTGCTGCCAAACCTGCTAGGAGTGCATAACGCATTCTTTTTATGCCAACGGAGCCAAAGTAAACTGTCAGGATATAGAACGTGGTATCGGTTGCACCCTGCATGGTAGAGGCAGCCAGGCCGAGAAAAGAATCCGGCCCGTAGCTCTGGAGTGCATCCGCCATCAGGGCAAAGGACGCGCTCCCTGAAAGCGGCCGGGTCAAGGCCAGGGGCAAAAGTTCCCCCGGCATTCCCAGTGCCGCAAGTGGTCCCTGCAAAGGGCTAAGTATGAGATCCAGTAAACCAGAAGCGCGGAACACACCGATGGCCGCCAGCATGCCCACCAGATACGGGATCAAACGCACCCCAAGCTCGAATCCTTCCTTCGCACCAGCGAGGAAAACCTCGTATACGCGTACTCTGCGGCGCCAGGCCACAACAAGGATCAATAGGAGGAACAGGGGCACCACCGCATCGCTTAGCCAAAGAATGTATGATACCATGCCCTCACCCTCACTCCCGGATATAAAAGAAGCGGAGTATGCGGTCAGCAACAATCGCCACCAATGTAGCAGCTAGCGTCGCCAAAAATGTCGGGGCGACAATTGCTGCAGGCTGAAGCGAGCCAGCCGCCGTCCTAGCCGCCAACACCGCGGTTGGAACTAGCGTTACACAGCAAGTGTTAAGAGCCAAAAAAGTGCACATGGCCGGCGTCGCCTCTTCTGGGTGCGGGTTAAGCTCCTGGAGCCGCTGCATGGCCTTGAGGCCCAAAGGCGTGGCGGCATTACCAAGTCCCAATATGTTGGCCGAGATGTTCATTAGAATTGCTCCTTCAGCCGGATCTCCCTTGGGTATGCTGGGAAAAAGGAAGTGAAATAAAGGTGAAAGGGCTTGTGCCATCAGACGCACTAGCCCTGCCTCCTCGGCTACACGCATGATACCAAGCCAAAAGGTCATCCCACCGATAAGTCCAATCGCGAGTCTAACGGCTTGGTCTGAGCCTTCCATTATCACCAGAGTGATTACCTGCGGTTCTCCACTGGCCAGCGCCATGATGATTCCACCCAGAAAGAAACACAGCCAGATGGTATCAATCACATTTCTCCCCCCTCCGGGTTTCTATTCATGGCTATGATAAACTCCGCGCCAGCAGACCAAAAAGGAGGCCTGCTTGGCCTCCTTAGTAGGAATGCTTCTAGCCTCTTCCTTGCGGATCATACTCGGGCGGAGCATCATCGTTGCGACGACGGGAGCGCGACTCTAGACCCTCATCCCGGGTACTCCTCCCGGCAGGGCCTTTCTTGTTCCCGCCCATTTTGCTTATGATGGACTCCAGCTGTTCCAAAACCTGTGGTGCCAAGTCAATCACCCGGTCATAAAGAGCACGCCCATCTACAGGTAGCAGGCGCACCTGACCACCACCTACTACCAAGAAGGCTACCGGTTGTACACTAACACCCGCACCACTACCGCCACCAAATGGGAGTGCGCCGTTCTCGCCACTTCCACCTGCGTTCCTGGCTTCGTACTCGCCGCCTCCGGCACCAAAACCAAGCGAAACACGGGAGACAGGAATGATAACACTCCCGTCAGGCGTCTCCACTGGGTCACCGACCACGGTGTTTACATCTACCATGTCTTTAATGCTCTCCATGGCTGTCTTCATTAAGCCCTGAATGGGATGTTCTGCCACCGTTTCTTGCCCCCTCGTTTCTTCTTAACCACCTGTTCTTTTCTTAGATATGTAACCACTTGCGCACCAACACTAATAATATGAGCCACTGGCACGGACACTATGCACCGGATGTCCGCCTCAAATAAGGGTTCCTCAAACTCCGGTACAAGCTCTATCTTAATTCTATCACCCCGACAAAAAGTCCGGATAAAACTCTGTCCTAGTCCAACAAAAGACCACGCAGCACCTGCAGCCAAACCCGTGCTGGCCGGATCACCTGTACTGAACCGGATGCGCCCGGTTAAGTTCAAACGAACCCCTGATAGCAACTTCAATAACAAGCTGAGCAAAGTCCGCAGCGAAAGCGGGAGCTTAAAACCCCCTTTCTTGGTAGCCTTTTTCCGCTCTTCTGTGGTAGACGGCGAAGACGTGTCAGAGGAGAAACGCCACACTGTTAGCCAGACAAGGCGCCGCTCCTTCCAGCCCCAGTTCAGGCCAAAGCGTAACCTGAGCGCGGGCTGGGACGGGCTTAAAAAACAAGCCTCAACCCAGGCACTGGAGGTCAGCAGAGCAAAAAAGATAATGACCGGTACAAGAATGAGCAACGTGTAAACCACTCTGCCTCACTCCCTGGCATTTCCCCTAGTTTTTCCCTGTTACACCAGAACATACAAAAAGCCCGGACCTTACACGCTAGTGATCCGGGCTTTGTTCTTCTTTTGCTGTTACTTTTGCCTCGAAGGAAGGTAATTCGTCGAGGCTTTTCAGGCCAAGCAAACGCAGGAAGGTTTGTGTTGTTCCAAAGAGAATAGGACGGCCAGGAGCTTCCTTTCGTCCCACTTCGGTGATAAGGCCACGTTCTTCCAGGGTAAAAAGCACCTGGTCCACCCGCACACCTCGCACCGCTTCGATCTCCTGGCGCGTGATGGGCTGACGGTAGGCAATAATGGCCAGAGTCTCCAAAGCTGGTTGTGAAAGCCGCGGTTTATCCACCGGTTGTAGCAACCGGCGAATATAGGGATGGAACTCGGGACGGGCAAAGAGCTGTACTCCCCCTGCTACCTCCCGTAACACCAATCCACGTTCCTCCCGAGCCAAGCTTTGCCTCAGTTCCTCCACTGCCAACTGGGTATCCTCCCGGGAGAGATCAGCAGCCGCAGCTAATTCTGCTAACGAGACAGGGCGGCCGGCTGCAAAGAGCAATGCTTCGATTAAGGAAGTTACTGACTCTAACCGCACGGTTTCTCCTCCCGCCAGGCAATGATGATCTCGTCGAACAAGGCGCGCTGCCACACAGTAACCTGTTCTCGGTGCCACAGCTCCAAGAGCGCCAGGAAGGCGGCTGCCATCCGAGCCAGGTTGCTCTTATTACCTAGATACCGACTGAATTCCAGGGCTGTTACCCTTCGCAGCGTGCCCGAGAGACGCTCCAGCTCTTCTTCCACCGTCGGTGTCTCCGGGATAATAGCCACAGGCTTTGGGGGCACACAAAGTGGAGCAACTCGCATCCAAGCAGCGGCCAGCTCCGCTAGGTCTAGAACTGGTAGTTGGGGAGCTCTAGGCCCACCAAGTT